>JBFWIL010000198.1:0-4957 GCA_050256015.1 Mangrovibacterium sp.
TATAAGTAATTCAATATATGACAATTTATTAACTCTTTTTCCGTTATGTTTAACGTTCAGTTCTAAAATCAGGAGAAAAAGAGCAGTTTCAGCTTGCTTTGTTAAGAAGCATAAGGAATATAATCGGAAGCAGCATGGTTTCTTTGTTAAGACCTTAAATATTAGCAATCTAAGGTTGAATCCAAAACATTAAAACCATGCTGTCGCATAAAGATATAAATAAGATTTGGGAATTAAAAACCGATTTTACCCCCCGGTGGTTGGAACCGGATTTTATATCGGGTTCATTGAAATGTTTTTCATTTCCGCGATTGTGCCGGGTTGTATCCGCTATTAAGGTCAAAGGCTATGGATTTGAATGGGTCATGACCATCTTCCTTTCGATGCCTTTTATTGATGCTGCCACCATTCATTCCATGTGAACGGTTGCGTCAGGCATCACATACAGGCGCAGGCAAGGACGTGTTTTATCGCCTAAAAAACCATCAGGGAATCTGCTGGCGGATGGTGCTATGGTAAGATCATCCATTTTTTCATAAAATTGTTCATTCCGCAGCTTCTAAAACTGTTCTACTTTTAAACAACTAAATCAACAGCTTGTGGAAAAGAACAAATTCAATCAACAGTTTATTATAGGTATCACCCTGATATCGGCCATGGGAGGTCTCCTTTTTGGTTACGACTGGGTCGTCATTGGCGGAGCCAAACCTTTTTACGAGCGTTTTTTCCATATTACCACATCACCACACCTCCAGGGATGGGGCATGAGCAGTGCCCTGATTGGCTGCTTGCTGGGAGCTGTTTCGTCCGGATTTTTGACTGACCGGTTCGGCAGGAAACTGCCTTTAATCAGCGCTGCCGCTCTTTTCTCCGTTTCGGCCATCGGAACCGGGGCGGTAGCCCATTTTACCCCTTTCGTGGTCTACAGGATCCTTGGCGGGCTTGCTATCGGCCTGGCTTCAACCATCTCGCCCATGTATATAGCCGAAATATCACCGGCTCCCATCCGCGGGCGATTGGTGTCGGTAAATCAGCTCACTATCGTGATCGGCATCCTCGCTGCCCAGCTAATTAACTACCTGATTGCCGATGAAATTGGAGCCGGAGCCAGCGATTCAGACATCCTGCAATCATGGAACGGACAAACGGGCTGGCGATGGATGTTCTGGGCCGAAACTGTCCCGGCCTTTGTTTTCTTTATGCTGGCCTTTCTTATTCCGGAAAGCCCCCGGTTCCTGTTCAAAACAGGAAAAGAAGCCAAAGCTTTACGGATCATGGAACGCATAGGCGGAAAAGCGTATGCCCGCCGGGAAGAAGCAAACATCATCCAGACCCTAACGGAAAACGAAAGCAAAACGAACTGGAAAGAACTCCGCTCTCCTCCAATGCGCCCCATACTGCTTGTTGGCTTTGTGCTGGCTGTATTTCAGCAATGGTGCGGCATCAACGTGATTTTCAATTATGCGGAAGAAATTTTTACCTCGGCCGGATACTCTGTTGGAAACATGCTTTTCAACATTGTAATCACGGGAACGGTTAATCTCATTTTCACCCTGGTTGCCATGTACGTGGTAGACAGCTGGGGACGCCGCAAACTGATGTTGCTTGGCTCGGCCTTACTGGCCGGGATATACCTGGTCCTGGGAGGCAGTTATCTGCTGGAAATAAAAGGATTTGTCATTCTGATTCTTGTTCTGCTTGCCATAGCCACTTATGCCATGACCCTGGCGCCTATTACCTGGGTGGTCCTTTCGGAGATTTTTCCCAACCGGATTCGCGGAGCAGCCATGGCCGTAGCCACCACTTCGCTTTGGATTGCCTGTTTTGTGCTGACCTACACGTTTCCCATTCTGAACAATTTGCTGGATGCCGGTGGTACCTTCTGGCTGTATGCGCTCATCTGCCTGTCCGGCTTCCTGTTAATAAGGAAAAGGCTGCCCGAAACCAAGGGCAAATCGCTTGAAGAAATTGAAAAGAATTACTGACCTCCTCTAATCTGAAGTTATGAAAACAATCTACACTGTTTCCCTGCTGCTGCTCGCAACAACAGCTTGTTACCGTCCCGACACATCACGCATTGACCTTTCGGGCCAATGGCAGTTTGCTGCCGACCCGGCCAACCGGGGACAAGCAGAGCAATGGTATGCCGGCCCGCTGCCGGAAACGATCCGGCTTCCGGGCTCTATGACCGAAAACGGGAAAGGAGAAGTGCCTGGTCTGAAGACCAACTGGACAGGCAGCATATACGACAGTTCTTTTTTCTACAATCCTCGGTATGAAAAATACAGGCTGGAAGGGGATATCAAATTCCCGTTCTGGCTCACTCCCAACCGCTATTACAAAGGAGCTGCCTGGTACCGCAAAGAAGTAAACATTCCCGGAAGCTGGAACGGACGCAGGATAGTTCTTTACCTGGAACGCCCCCACTGGAAAACCACAGTATGGGTGAACGAAACACAGGCCGGCAGCAGGAACAGTTTATCCACGCCTCACGAATACGAGCTGACCGGTTTGCTGCATACGGGTAAAAATTTCATTACCGTTTGTATTGACAACCGGACTGATTCACCGAATGTAGGTCCGGACTCGCACAGCGTGTCCGATCACACACAGGGAAACTGGAACGGGATGATTGGTCAGCTGATACTTAAATCGACTCCCAAAGTGTATATTGACAACATGCAGCTTTTCCCTGATATTGAGCTGAAAACCGTCAGGGTCGTCATTGACCTCCGGAATACAAGCCGAAACCCGGTTCACAGTGAGCTGTATCTTCAGGCATATTCTTTGTCCGGCAAAAAACGCCTTCCTCTTCAGATCATCAAGGAAGCGGTGCGATTGTCCGGCACCAACCGGCAGATTGAAGTGTATTACCCCATGGGTGATGAGGCGATTCTGTGGAATGAATTTCAACCTAAGCTGTATGCTATGGAGGCCAGCTTAAAAACACGGGATTTGGGCACGGACGTGAAAATTGAAACTTTTGGAATGCGGGAGATTCGCGTTCGGAACGGACAGATTGAAATTAACGGGATACCGGTTTTCCTGAGGGGAACGCTGGAAAACAATGTTTTTCCGCTCACGGGCTACCCGCCCACTGATGTTGCATCCTGGGAAAAGGTTTTCCGTACCTGCAAGGAAAGCGGATTCAACCATATCCGGTTTCATTCGCATTGTCCGCCCCAGGCGGCTTTCACAGCTGCCGACAAACTGGGACTCTACCTCCAGCCCGAAGCGGCAAGCTGGCCCAATCACGGGACTTCGCTGGGAGACGGCCAGCCGACAGATCAGTACATCCTTGACGAAACAAAACGCATCTTCAAGGCATACGGCAATCACCCCTCCTTCGCATTGTGGGCTTACTGCAACGAGCCCCGCGGCAATTACGTGCCATTCCTGGACGCCAGCCTGGTGGAATGGAAGGCAAAAGACAACCGGAGGATCTACACCGCAGCCAGCATTGCCATGAGTTGGCAGGTGAATCCGGAAAGTGAGTACCTGGTCCGCTCCGCCTCCCGCGGACTTCCGTTTCACTCCAGGCCAAACTCCACGTTTAACTATTCCGGACGCATAAACCAGGAAAAACGACCTTATCTGACCCATGAAACAGGGCAGTGGTGCGTTTTTCCCAATTTTGTAGAAATACCGAAATACCACGGTGTAAACAAAGCCAAAAACTTTGAATTGTTTAAAGCCGAACTGGAAAACAACCACATGGGGAAGCAGGCCCATCAATTTCTAATAGCTTCCGGCAAACTGCAGGCCCTGTGTTACAAGGCAGAGATAGAAGCCTCCCTGCGCACTCCCGAGCTGGATGGCTTTCAGCTCCTCGGGCTGACTGATTTCCCCGGACAGGGAACAGCCCTGGTGGGCATGCTGGATGTATTCTGGGATGAAAAAGGCTACATCAGCAAGAACGAGATCAGCCGCTTTTGCAATGCAACCGTTCCGTTGGCCGAGCTCGGCAAATTTGTATTCACCAACGATGAAGAATTCTCCGCCCGTTTGCTTGTATCCCATTTCGGACCGGCACCTTTGGAAGGTGTTAATCCGGAATACCTTATTTGTACAGAAAAAGGCGACACGATCCTTTCCGGAGCAATTGGCAAAACAAGCATACCAACAGGCAGGTTATCCCGGCTTGGAGAAATAAAAATCCGGCTGGATCAACTGGATAAAGCCACCCGCTGCATACTTGAGCTGAAACTGGATCGTTTTTCCAACAGCTGGGAGTTTTGGGTCTTCCCTGCTCAATTGTCCGACATTAAGACCGACGAGGTCTATTACACCACCCGGCTGGATCAGCCTGCCCTTAACCGGCTGAACCAGGGAGGGAAAGTTTTTCTGGATGCCGCCGGGAGCGTGGAAAACGGCAAAGATATACAAGCCTATTTTACCCCGGTATTCTGGAATACTTCCTGGTTTAAAATGAGGCCTCCCCATACCCTGGGGGTTCTGGTGCAGGAAAATCATCCGGCCTTTGCCGATTTCCCGACGTCCTGCCACAGCAATTACCAGTGGTGGGGAATTTTGAAAGACTGTCAGGTGATGTGTATCGACTGTTTCCCTCCATATTTCCGTCCCCTGGTGCAACCGATCGATACCTGGTTCCTGAACCGCCGCCTGGCCCAGCTTTTCGAAGCCCGTATCGGGAAAGGCAAACTGGTGGTCGCCTCACTCAACCTGGATGCAAAAACGGATCCGGCAGCTGCACAACTTCGCCACAGCCTGTTGTGTTACATGAACTCCCCGGCGTTTCAACCGCAATATGAATTAAATCCGGCCGTCATTCAGGAGCTTTTTGAGAAAAAAGACCGGAAACAGATTAATTTTTACACTGTTGCCACACCCGACGAGCTGAAACCGGATAACAAACAAAACCGGACAAAGCAATGAAGGTAAAAGCCTGGCCAGAAAAAGTGATGATTCCGACCTACGGTGTCGGAAAGCCGGAAAA
>JBFWIL010000199.1:0-4930 GCA_050256015.1 Mangrovibacterium sp.
AAGCCTGTTCCTGTTCCAACTTCCAAAACTTTAGAATTGGATGTAAGTTCCTGCTCCATTAATTTTAATGACTTTGCATACCTCTTATTCGCATATTTTGAAATAAACCTATCGTACTTTCCAGCAAATGAATCCCAAAACTTATTGTCATTTTCTTGTTTTATAATTTTTGAATTAATATGGTTAGATACATCAAACTATATGGTTAAATTTTTTATTGTATTGACTTTATTGTTTTATTAAGAAGAACGATTAGTATATCCTTTTCGGAATCAGTTAACTCTTTTGTCAAGAGTGTAGCAAACTGCTTATGAACATCGGTATGTAAATGAGCTGCTTTATCGCCCTTATCAGTAAGATGTACATGAGCCGAACGTCTGTCATTATCCGATTTTACTTTTTGGATAAAGCCATGTTCTTCAAGCCTGTCAAGCATAACAGATGTTGATGCTTTGGTATTTTTTAACTTTTCAGTAAGTTCCGATAATGTCGGATTCTTCATAGAATGAATCAATTCAATACAATTCAACTGCTTCGCTGTCAAATTTTTTAAATCCGTCTTTTGCTTTGCCAACTCTTCAAGCTGTTCGCTTTTATTAAGGATTATATTTATTAATTCCTCAATATTATACATAATCAATTTTTATACAAAAATAGTATTTTAGTTTGAGTTATCTAACTATATTTTCATTTTTTTTCAATTTGTTATTCTATTTTCAATATCATTTAAACTTTGCAGGGGTGCTTTTCTTGCCTTGTCGCTAACTCTGTTTTGTATGCCGTGCTTTTTATTCCTCTGTCTGTCGGTGTGGTGGGGCAGGCATACTCTTTGGCAAGTTTTGGTTTGCGGGACGGCTTGTGCTACTTGCCAATGTGTCTGGTGTAGAACATTGTTTAATTGTTGCGCAAAGGAAAGCGGTTTCCGGTGTTGCCGGAAATGAAATGTGACGAGTGTTTATTATCCGGGGATAAGTGCTTCGGATTTGCTGAAGAGGTCATAACTGTCCGGAATAGCAATTAGGGAAAAAGCTCAAAAATTCAAAATTCTAAGGCGACAAAACACACAAAAAATGAACCATGAGCTTTCCATTGCATAAAAATACAAATAAGCCAGAGCCCGGCGCGGTCAACGATGAGTGATAACAATGCAAAATGCAACTATGAGGTATTTAGCGGGCGGGAGATACCATAAGCTGGTTACACATTACCGTAATGTTTTCAGCAAATCCCTCAGGTAAAATTGTCAACTTTACAGACTAAATATAAAACTTCAGGTTTAGCCCAATTATATCCGAGTTAATCCACTCTTCTGCCGATTTGGTTTGCTGAAAAACATAAAACAGGTCAACGCCTAACCCGGATTTTTCCCAGACGTGCAGTCCCCCGTATAATCTCGCCAGATGAAGTCCGTCTCCGTTCATTTTGGTAAACAGTTCTTCCCCCAGGTAAGGCCGGGGTATTCCGGCAAGCAATACGGGAAAATCCACAAAGGCATTGTGGTAATACCGTATATGATCCTTTGCCCGCTTAAAGGAGCGGTATTCCATCCTGTTAGTGGTCCGGCATTTTATGACATGCCGGCTGTTGTATACCGTGGTCACCAGTTGGGGCCTGTATTCATAAACATCGCCGGTGGCCTTGGGCGACTGAGCCAGCCTGAAGGCCAGTCCCAGCTTTAACCAGGAGTTTACCGTCCGGATAGCCGAACAATCCAGATATGTCATCTCCCGGGTGTTGTCGGTTACTGAATACTGGGTTTTCACACTAAAGCAAAGAGTAGACTGGTTCCCCAATTCCAGGTTAAGGTAATTCGTATTCCACAGATAGGTGGGACGTTTGTCTCCGGCATAAGCCATAAAAACAAGAACTGTCAAAAACAGGGAAACCAGTATTCTTTGCATATCGTTCCTTCTATTATTAAAGGCGGGAGTTTCTTTTTTGCCGGGTCGCTTTTTCGGGCCTGCACACAAGCACAGAAACCCGTTAGTCATCGGGCCCGGCAAGAATAGTTTCGGTTTGGTCAGTTTCATAAGCCGCTTAGCTTTCAATAGCATGAATACCGTTTCATTCAGTCAAAATTAACCGTTAAAGAAAGACAAAAAAGATGAGCTGCAAAATACTGAGCTCATCTTTTTTCAAACGCGAATAAAACGGATATCCGCTCAATCCCGTTCAAACACCCCAAAATTGCTGTAACACGAACTTCGTGTACACATCTGTCTCAATCCGATCCGGCCCGACACAACCGGTGGAAACGTTTCTGCAGAAAAGAAAAAATAACGTTCTTCCTGCCCGATGCACACCCGCATGGCCAGCAAATTCCGATGCTTGATAATTGTGATATGATGTATTACCCCCGTTTCGAAGAGTCCCGGATTCTGGTATTCCGGCAACAAACCGGTTCCTTCCAGTCCCTTTCCTGTTTCCGGAAGATAACGACGGGCCCGGATATAAGCTGGATTGTTTGACGGCAAATCATTTTCAAAGGCGGCATAGCTCAGATGCAGGGTATTCATGTGGTTATAATACAGTTTCATAGCAGGGATCCGCCGCAATTTACGCCACTGCCCGATGTCTTTTGCGTACGGCTCTTTAC
The DNA here is from genome assembly GCA_050256015.1 of Mangrovibacterium sp. GTDB lineage: Bacteria > Bacteroidota > Bacteroidia > Bacteroidales > Prolixibacteraceae > JBFWIL01. Next base: position 2,597 of record JBFWIL010000199.1, read on the forward strand.
CGCTGCCTTCGGCCAGCAGGTATATGATATTCACAAAACGGCTAACCGTATCTGTACGCACGAAATCATACTCCACCCGGATATCTCCCTGAAATTCCTTTTTGGTCCACAGCACGGCATGATCGGCATCGCTCAGAGGAACCGGTCCCGCTTCAAACAACATACCTCTCGGGCTGTTGGACACTCTGGCTTTCAGTCCGTCCAAAAACCATTGTTCGGTCCAGTCTTCTGTTCCGCTGTCTTCCATCACCGTTTTCCATTCCAGCCGGTCCAATCGGCCAAAAGCCTCTTTCCTTTCCTGATAGCCTGCAGCAGCAAGATCCGGGGCGGCGGAAGGATATTCTCCCAGGTAATAGCCGGTAAGCGGAGCCTGAGGATATCCCATGGAACGGTGAACCACATCCGAGCGGTACAAAGGATCACATAACAGGCTGAGCCGCCGGTCTGTTGCCGGAATCGTCGTTGCGTATACGCGCAATTCTCCGGGTACCGCGGTCACCAGTTCCTCACGCCAGTCGCCGTATAGGTCGGCAATCAGCATGATCCGTCCCTGGATGCTCTCTTGCAGGGTGTCGCCCCGGTATTTTACCACCGAAAAATCTCTTGAAAGGGGAAAGCTTCTCCCTTCTGGTCCGGCCAAAATTTCAACCGACTCGCGTAACCTGTCGGCGTCCCAGAAAACCCAGTTCGTACACTGGGGCACCGCTTCATTGGAAGTCAGCCGCCGGCCGTTTGCCGAAAGCATATAACGGTCGGAAAGCCCGGCCTTGCTGTCTTCAGCTGCAAAGCATTCCAGACCGGCTTCTTCCGGCAGAATGTCGGCCACCATGCCGTTTCCCACATGACGGGTATAATGCCCTATATTCCATACCGGCTCGCCGGTCCGGGCATCGATCATACTCACCCCCAGACTGTCGTGCCACACTTCGTTGGCAAAGAAAATCTCCATACCCGGCCGGTTCGGATCGATATCGGTAACAAAACACTTGTCCGAATGCCCCACCCCGGCAGAATACAAGAGGGTGCCGTTATCGTCAAGCACCGCCGATCCAAGCACGATTTCATCACGACCATCCTCATCCAGATCGACCGTATGCAGACTGTGCGCCCCCTGGGAACGGATCACCGGATTTTCCTCGTCCCCGTCCCAGCGCCAAAGCTTTTGCAAACTATCTCCCTTCAGCTGATAGGCATCAACCATCATCAACCGGTAGGTTCCCCGGGCCAGCAACAGACAGGGAGTCTTCCCGTCCAGATAGGCCATCCCCATCTGGTTGCGGTTGTTACGGTTGTATTTCCCTAAACGGGGTCCTCTTTCGGGCCAGTCGACACGGTCAATCTCCTCCCCGGACAAACCATCCAGCACGGAACAATATTCGGGACCTGTAAACACGCGTCCCTGCTCGTTCCGGTAATCCGGCCCGGCAGGTGCCGTCTTGACAGCCACCTCGGCCCGGCCGTCCCCGTTAAAATCGTAAACGATAAATGGAGAATACCAGATGCCCAGTTCAATGTTCCAGCCCAGGTCCTTCCTCCAGAGAAAGGTTCCGTCGCTCAGATAAGCCTCCAGCTTGAAGGTATCCGGGCTTTTCCTCCACACGCCGGGGTCAACGCATCCGCCAGGCTGTTTGATTACATAATCAGGTTCCCCGTCCCCGTTCAGGTCGCCCACAGCCACCCGGTCCGGAATGTATTTCCCCTGAAAACGAATGGTCTTAAGGTAATTTTTTCTTCCCTCCGGCAACATGATTTGTTCCGATGGATCCCCCTCCCTGCCGTCACAAACCGGTCTGACGAAATAGCTTAGTCTGCCGGCTTCGCGGGAAGCAGGTACCAGCATATCCGTAGTCAGCAACACCGGCTTACGGTTTAGTTTTTCCGGAACCCGGTGGTCTGAAACCTGATACACATTGAATCCCGTATTTTCCCGATCATTCTTCAGCAGGCGCCAACTAAGATAAACCCCCTCCCGGGTTTTCACAGCCGTCAATCCTCTGTTCCAGGATTCAGTAACCCGACTTTCGGCCCAGCCCTCAACAACCGGTTTGTCCGCATGATCGGGTTTCAATACACAATAATTATAATGCCGTTCTCTGGGATCCTGCCCCCGGACTGGGAACAGCAGACAGACCATAAAAATGAAACTGACTAGTTTCTTTATCATAAAATCAGATTTTACTCCGTTTCCGTATCCGCATATCCTTTTCAGGCATACGACTGTCCGTTCGGGTAAATTTAGCGGTTTCTGCAAAAAGCAGCAAGCAAAAAAAAAGAAAAGGTATCTCAAAATAAAAATTTTGAGATACCTAGTTACCTTTAATACCCTGGGTTCTG
>JBFWIL010000200.1:0-4905 GCA_050256015.1 Mangrovibacterium sp.
TTTCTGTTTGACAGGACAACTGACCTCGATATTGTCAGGGACAGTTATTCAAAGGTGGTTCAGGATGAATTGGCTATCGAAAATTGAAAATTGGTATGGGTTAGGTATTAAAAGATACCCGGGAAGTCTGTTACACACTTGCCGAAAGGAACTTAAAATCAGACGAATTTAATCACCTGCAGTTGGGGATTAAAAACTTTACAAATTTTACGGTTGGGCGTTTTGCAATAGATGAAGCCATAACAGCAGCGGCGAAAGTGGCCTACCTTGCTACCTTATTAAATGACGGGAAAACCAGAAACAGGTACGGCGATGAAACAGATCAAATCCCTCCTTCAGGAAAATCATATAGGCTATCAGGATTTAATGATCAAAAATGCCAATCATAGCTTTTATTCCCTGAAATGGGAGAAACAGATCATGGATTCGGTTTACAACTGGTTAAAGAAGAAAATTGTATCATGACGGGTGATGTTTCACCTGCATCTTTGGTTTGGATTGCTAGCGGCAATTGTTGATAACATTTTGCGTAAATAATAAAATTCAGTTTTTCGTATCTTTGCCCCTGCCGGTTTCCGGTATGCGTTTTAGCTATGAAACCGGCCTGATGATCTAAATTACAGACTATGCTCGTATTGTTGGGGATTCTTGTTGGCGTCTTTATACTGCTGGCAGCAGGTACCTGGTTCGGGAACCGGTTCGGGAAGAAAAGGCAGACCTCTCCGCAGGAGGAGAAGACAGTTGATATTCCGCCGGACTGTTGCGGAGCCCATGAGGTGTGTGAGGTACATAAACTGCGGGTCAAACCCGATGAAATAGTTTATTTTGAAGATGAGGAACTGGACCGGTTCCGGGGCACCGAAGCCGGGAAATACAGCGACAGCCAGATCGAAGAGTTCCGGGATATACTATATACACTGAAAAGCAGTGAAATCCGCATGTGGCTGATCAGCATTCAGCGGAGGAATATTGAACTGCCAACCGTCCTAAAACCCGAAGCTCTGCAACTGATCGCCGAAACCTGATTCAGCATAAAATACCCTATTCGCAAAAAAAAATAAGATGCCGGGTGCCCTGCATGCCGGCTGCTGCAACCCCGGGATTCCGATAGTCAGAAAAAGTAATCTGTTCACAGGCGAACACCACAACCAACAGCGCATTGCCTTCAATAATAAACGAGGGAAACAGGACTGTGTTCCTGGAGCTTATCCGAATATAAAATGCTTGCGGCTATTCCTCCTCGAAGGTAAAATTCCCGGGATATTTTCCCAAGACTCCCTTTGCCTTGTAATAAGCTTTTATCCGGCGGATATCTGCAGCCGGATCATCGGTCAGCTGCAGCGTGTCAGTCCAGCCGATCTCCTTTTTTCCCCAGTCAATAAACCCCAGATATACAACCGCTCCCGTTTCCCGGGCAATCTTGTGAAAACCGGCTTTCCAGCGGGTGGTCCTGGCCCGGGTACCCTCAGGGGTCAAAGCCAGATGAAAATGTTCACAGCTGTTCATCATGCTGATGGCCTGACGGACCACCGTGGCTCCCTTGGCACGATCAATAGGAATGGCTCCCATCTTTTTCAAAAAAAAGCCCAGGGGCCGCGGAAAAAACTCCTTTTTGATCATGATGTGCACCAGTCCTCCCACTGAAGTGTAATACAGGTAGGAAATCACAAAATCCCAGGCACTGGTGTGAGGGACCCCGAAGATAATCGCCTTCTTATGGGGCATAACCCCGTTAACGGCTTTCCATCCCCACAATTTCATTAAAAAACGGCAAATCTGTTTCATGGGAAAAAACCGGTGTAATACCTGGGGTAAAAATAAAAAATATCCGTGAAATGTACAATCCGCAAATGATCCGTACATCAACGTCCGGGAGAAAGCCGGAGTGAGATTGGCCATGGGAAAAACTTTTTGTCATTTCCCCGGCTACTGATTTTTTCCACACGAAGTAACTATTCTACTGATTTCTCCTCAACTTTGATCCGGAATCCCGTTGTGAACCGACGAAAACCTCTAATAAAGCCAGTGAGAAATGAAACGTCCATGAGTAATTAGGGTAACGAAATCAAAAGTAATATCTGAAAAACGCCCGACAAATACCGAACGGCAAAGAAGGATTTTTCTCAAACAGGAAATAGAATCGGATTTACCTCGTATATTTGTAGCGGTTTTTATACAGAAAAACTGTGCAAACAGCCGGTTCAGAATAAAATTAAATCTCCCCGCCGCAGGCAGACAGGGAAAGAGCCTGAGCAAAGGGCTAAATATGCGCCACAAGGGGCCGGGAAATTAAACTCAAAAGAGAAAAAATCAGAAGATGAAGAACCTTGACGTTAAGATGATGCATCCCCGCGACCAGATTTTAATGGTCATCGACCGGATCTATAAAAGAGGAATGACGACAACCTCCGGCGGAAACATTTCCATCATTGACGAAAACGAAACCATCTGGATCACTCCTTCCGGGGTTGATAAGGGAAACCTGAAGGCACGCGACATCATGTGCGTAACCAAAGAAGGAAAGATAATCGGTCCGCACAAGCCGTCCTCTGAGTACCCGTTCCACAAAGCCATCTTTGAAATGCGTCCGGACCTGAAAGCAGTGATCCATGCTCATCCGCCGGCGCTGGTCTCTTTCAGCATTGCCCGGACCATTCCCGACACCAATGTAATCCCTCAGGCCAAGTATGTTTGTGGTCCCATCGGTTACGCCACCTATGAACTCCCGGGAAGTGAAGAACTGGGAAAGGTGATTGGAAAAGAGTTTGCAAAAGACTTTAAGGCCGTGATCATGGAGAACCACGGCACCGTACTGGGAGGAAGTGACCTGAGCGATGCATTCCAGCGCTTCGAAACACTGGAATTGTGCGCCCGCACTATAATCAACGCCAAAACCATAGGAGAATGCCGCCGGTTGTCGGATGAACAAATCGACGCATTTGAAGATCAGATTCCCCGCCTGCTTCCCGAATTTGAACCCGGTATGCATTCCAGCGACGAACGGGAAATCCGGGCCGAGATTACCCGGATCGTAAGACGAGCCTGCCAGCAGGGCATGATGATCAGCTCTTACGGTACCGTATCACGCCGCTGGCGCGAAAACGATTTTCTGATTACCCCCACCAACAGGTCGCGCTGGGACATTTTTCCGGAAGACATTGTACTGATTAAAGACAGGAAAAGGGAAAAGGGGAAACTCCCCAGCCGGGCTACCTGGCTGCATCAGGAAATTTACCGGAAAAACCCGAACATCAACTCCATCATTCTCACCCAATCTCCCTACCTGATGGCTTACGGAGTAACCGGAAAAAAATTTGATGTACGCACTATCCCCGAAAGCTGGATCTTCCTTCAGGATGTCCCCAACATGCCCTTTGGTTCGCATTTCAAAAACCGCAGCGAGATTGTAGACACCATCAACCAGAACACGCCCGTGGTCATTGTGGAAAACGATTCGGTGGTGGTGACCGGCGACAAACTGCTGCAAACCTTTGACCGGCTTGAAGTAGCCGAGTTCTCGGCAAAATCGCTGGTAATGGCCTCTTCTGTGGGGAAACTGGTTCCCATCGGGGAAAAGGAGATAGAAGAACTGAGGAAAAAATTCCTGTCCTGACTCCGCCTTTATTCTTTGTTTGTGCTTTCTTTTGTTTTCTCGAAAAGGTAAGGCTTTGCAGATGAACTCTCAATGGCCTTAATGGCAATATCTTTCACATTGGCTTCTGCCGTTGCCGTTTTATGCGAGAGTTCTTTCAGGGAAGCATCCAGGTCCTTAATCTTGTTCTTCAATGTCTCGATGGTCTGATCCTTCAGCTTCAGCTCACCGGCCGTTTCCTTTTCCCTCAATTCTTTCTCAAACCGGAAATTCGTTTCCAGTTTTTCCGTTGTTTCCTTAACCGCAGCATTAACCGCTTTTTCCAGTTCCGAGGGGAAAGCCCCTGCCCTGGAGCGAAGTTCATTCAGCTCTTCTTCAGCTCCTTTAACCCTGGCTTCACGTTCGGTAAATTCCTTTTCAAATGCCAGCTTCTTTTCTGCAAGTTCTTTCTCTAGTTTTTGTTTCTTTTCCTCATAAAGATCCGATTCTTTCTTCCTGGTAATTTTCAGGTTATACTGGAACTCTTCCTCTTCCCGCTGCCGGCTCTTCTTTAACAGATCAGCTTCTTCTTTTGCATTTGACTGCATGATTTCCTGTTCCTTTTTAAGCAGTGCCCGCTTTTCAGTCATTTCGGCCTCGAACTTTTCTTTTTCGGTCTTTATTTTCTCATCCAGTTCTGCTTTTCGTAAAGCCATTTCCTGCTCAAACTGCTCTCTTTTTTCTCTCTGAGCCAATAGCATCACAGACAAAGAATCGGTATTGGCGGAAAGCTGGTAGAGATCTTCCAGACTCTTTTTCTCCAGATTAATAGCCTGTTGCAGTTCCTCAAATTTGCCGAATTCAGAAACAAAAGAACTTCCCAGCTTGTCAAGAGTCGTTGAAAGATTTACTTTCAAATCGGCAATACTCTTTACAATGCCTTCACAGCTGAGCGCCTCAGCATTTTTCACAACGGTCTCCTGCTTTTGCCGCTCCTGTAACTTTTTGGGTTCTTCGGTTTTCTCTTCCTGTACTTTTTTGAGTAACTCCTCATACGCTGACAAGATCTCATTCTTTGTATTCTTCGAGCTGACTTGTGTTTTCATGTATTCGTGTTTATATCATTCTTATTTTTAATACGTTAACTTTTTAATAGCACATAATATTATTAATGCATTTATATTTTCAAAAGTAGCTTTTCGGGCGTATATTTCAAAGTCAGCACAATGGATTTATCGAATTACAGTTTACTGCATCTTCTGCAGGTTGGTAATATTCAATACAAAACACCAAAGGCGATGTGCACTGAACAATGATATCAGGCATGATTCACT
>JBFWIL010000201.1:0-4901 GCA_050256015.1 Mangrovibacterium sp.
CGGGAAGTTCTCGCTTTGTTGGAAAAGATTCAGTCCGGTGAACCTGGGGTGGAGAACATCCAGGACCTGGTTGAGCGCGTATTATTCAATAAACAGGAATTTGATGCGGCCAAGGCCTATATGATCTACCGGTACCAGCATCAGCATATCCGGGAAACCAAGCATATATTTTCTAATGTGGAGGTTATTGAGGATTATCTGAATCTGCAGGACTGGCGGGTAAAGGAGAGCGCCAATTCCACCTATTCTCTGCAGGGATTGAATCAGCATGTTTCAACCATCATCAGTTCCCAGTATTGGCTGAACCGGATTTATTCCCGGGAAGTAGCCGAAGCCCATCGCAGCGGGCATTTTCATATCCACGATCTGGGCTTTCTTAGTGTGTACTGTGTGGGCTGGGATCTGGAAGATATAATGCTTAGCGGTTTCCGGGGAGTGGAAGGAAAAACACAGAGTAAACCTCCGAAACACCTGCGGACGGCTCTGGGACAAATCGTCAATTTTTTTTATACCATGCAGGGTGAAGCTGCCGGAGCTCAGGCTCTTTCGGGGTTCGATACCTATCTGGCTCCTTTTATCCGCTATGATCAACTGGATTTTGCCGGAGTTAAACAGTGTCTCCAGGAATTCATGTTTAATATAAATGTTCCCACCCGGGTGGGGTTCCAAACACCTTTTACCAACATCACCCTGGATTTGAAAGTTCCCAAAAGCCTGAAGAATCAGCCGGTGGTGGTAGGCGGTAAACTGCAGGAGGCAGTGTACGGCGATTTTGAAGAAGAGATGATGCTGTTTAACCGGGCCTTTGCTGAGGTGATGATTGAAGGAGATGCCCTTGGAAGCGTGTTTTCCTTTCCGATACCCACCTATAACATTACAGCCGATTTCGAATGGGATAATCCTGCTTATGCTAAGATCTGGGAGATGACGGCCAAATACGGCATTCCATATTTTTCCAATTTTATTAATTCGGAGATGGATCCTGATGATGTGCGCTCCATGTGCTGCCGTCTCAGGTTGGATAAGCGTGAGCTGAAAAGCCGGGGAGGCGGTTTGTTCGGAGCCAATCCGCTTACCGGTTCCATCGGGGTGGTAACGATCAATCTGCCCCGCCTGGGCTATGAGGCTTCTTCTGAAAACGATTTTTTTCAGCGCCTTTCGCATTTTATGGAACTGGGCAAGAACAGCCTGGAGATCAAAAGGAAAGTTATTGAGCGGCTTACCGGTCAGGGGTTGTATCCCTATACCCGCTTTTACCTGCGTCATCTTTATAAGAAGAACGGGTGTTACTGGGACAATCATTTTTCGACCATCGGACTGGTGGGAATGAATGAATGCTGCCTGAACTTTCTGGGCAGGGAACTGATCTCGAAGGAAGGACATGCTTTTGCTCTGAAAATACTTGATTTTATGCGTGCACGCCTGCAGGATTTCCAGGCAGAAACAGGACATAGCTATAACCTGGAGGCGACTCCTGCCGAAGGAACGTCGTACCGGCTGGCCCGGATTGACAGGAAGCAGTATCCCGATATTGTTGCGGCCGGGGGCAGTGACTTGGCGGGTAATTCCCGACCGTTTTATACGAACTCTACCCAGTTGCCGGTTGGGTATACGGACGATTTATTTGAAGCCCTGCGCCTGCAGGATGAACTGCAGGTGCGTTATACAGGAGGAACCGTTTTCCATACGTATGTGGGGGAACTACAGTTGAGCGGGGAAGCAGTGAAAAACCTGATATCAAAAATTTTCCATCAGTTCAGGCTGCCCTATCTGACCCTGTCGCCCACGTTCAGTATTTGCCCGGTTCACGGATACCTTTACGGAGAGCAACAAGAGTGTTCCCGTTGCCGGGCTGCGGGTGAAAAGCAAAAATGTACGGTTTTTTCGCGGATAGTGGGGTACCTGCGGCCTGTTGATCAGTGGAACGACGGCAAACAGGCAGAGTTCCGGCAACGCCGGTTGTTCGATTACGAAAAATCCTGGGGAAGCGAAACCGACGGAAAGAAGATATTAAACAACGAACCCGTTTTTGATTGAACAGCAGATAAAATTTTCAGTCTTCTATGTTCAGGGGCTTCTATAAAATGATAAAAGATGCAGATTAGCGGCTGGATTAAGCAAAGCCTGATGGATTATCCAGGGAAGGTGACTACTGTGGTGTTTACCCAGGGATGTAACTTCCGTTGTCCCTATTGTCATAACCGGGAATTGCTGGGGCAGCGTTCCGGATTGATTCCGGAGAAAATGATTATGCAGTACCTCAGCAAAAACCGATTTTTTCTTGACGGAATCGTAATTACGGGCGGAGAGCCCAGTCTGCAGGCAGATCTGGTGACTTTTATCCGGAAAGTCAAAAAGATAGGTCTGGCAGTTAAACTGGATACCAACGGTTCGCATCCCCGGCTTCTGGCCGGTCTGTTTCGTGATAAGCTGGTTGATTATGTGGCCATGGATGTGAAATCCTCTTTTTATCCTGACCGTTACGGGCTGGCAGCCGGGATCCGGATGAACCCGCAATTGCTGGAACAGATTCGGGAATCCGTGCGGCTTATCATCGGCTCGGAGGTGGACCATGAGTTTCGAACAACGGTTTGCCGGGAACTGATCCGGCAGGAGGATTTTTTGCAGATTCTTGCCGAACTGAGAGGTTGCCGGCGTTACTACCTGCAGCAATACCGCTTTCCGGATAAGGATTTTAATTGGACCGGGCAGTTTACGCCCTATCCGGCAGACCGGGTCGGTTTGCTGACAGCCAATACAACAACTGATTTCCCGGTGCTTTTCAGGGAATAAGATGATATCTGTTTAGGCGTCATCGAAGCCTTTCCTGCAGATGGCTGAATGATGGTTCCCGATGTTTATTTCTCTGTTTTTTAAAATTAAGTGAACAGAAGATCATTTTATCATTTATTTGAATTAATTTTGTTGCGTAAATTTTATCGTGATGGATATTTCAATTCTGACAGATAACAATCCTGGAAGGTATACCGGTGCGGAGCATGGCTTGTCTTATTTTGTGGAGCATGGGGGAACACGGTTGCTTTTTGATACCGGACAAAGTAATTTGTTTTTGCTGAATGCGGAAATTATGGGACTGGAAGTGACCGGCATCGATTTTACTGTACTGAGTCACGGACATTTTGATCATGGAAACGGACTTGACCATCTTACAGGAGGGAGATTGGTTTGTCATCCGGGAGTTTTTGTAAGGCGTTACCGTTCTGCCGACCGGTCCTATATCGGGTTAAATCACAGCAGGGAAGAACTGGAACAAAAATTTGAACTGATTACTTCCGTGACTCCTTATTTGCTTTCTGAAAACATTGTTTTTCTGGGAGAAATTCCCCGGATTACTGATTTTGAGTCACAGAAAACTTCCTTTGTTCTGGATGACGGTACGCCTGACTTCGTGGCTGATGACAGTGCAATTGCTCTGAAAACGGAAGAGGGTTTGTTCGTGATAACGGGTTGCGGACATGCCGGGGTGGTTAATACCCTGGAACATGCCCGAAACGTGACCTGCGAAGATCGTTTGTTCGGAGTGATGGGGGGCTTTCATCTGAAAAAGGATGACCGCCAAACCAGGGAAACAATTCGATACCTGAAAAAGAATAAGATCAAAAAGGTTTATCCTTCGCATTGCACTGCTCCTCCGGCGATAACGGCTTTTTCCGGGCATTTCTCCATTAGCCGGCTAAAAACAGGAGACAGGCTTCATTTCTAGCGTGCAGTTGTGATCCCGTATTTTTCTGCCTTACAGGATAAGCATTTTTTGCACGGATTATTTTTTTATGTCCTCTATGCATATTAATTGTTTTCATTGTTTGATCGAACAGGCAAATAAGTTGTTACTGAAGTATCAACTTCCCGAAGAGGAAGGACATAAGATTCTCTCCCGTTTTCGGTTTTATATCGAAAGAAACAGGGAAAAAGAACTGTCTGCCCCCGAAGCATCGGGCTTTCTTCACCGGGAGATAAAAAAGCGGATCTGTGCGGATGATTTGTATAAGCAGGAAAAAGATTTTTATAACCGGTTGTTAATGGATTATGAACCAAAAATCAGGCAAGAAATCAGCCGTTCCAAGGATCCGTTTTTGCTGGCTCTCAGATATTCCCTGGCCGGTAATGTGATCGACTTTGGGCCTCCAAAATCTTTTGATCTGGGTAAGGCCCTGAGAGAAGCTGCTTCAAAAGAACTGGCTGTTGATGATGCTGAGTTGTTGCGGGATGAGTTGAATAAGGCAGATACGGTGTTATATCTGGGCGATAATGCGGGAGAAATTGTGCTGGACAAGCTTTTTATTGAGCAAATCAATCATCCGGGTCTGGTTTTTGCTACCCGTGGGCAGCCGGTTATTAATGATGTAACCATGGAGGATGCCCGGCAGGTGGGTATGGATCGTTTAGTGCCCGTGATTTCAAATGGGTATGATGTTCCTTCTACTTTACCCGGGCAATGTTCCTTGCAATTTCAGGAATTGTTTCAAAGGGCTGATCTTATTATTTCGAAGGGGCAGGGTAATCTGGAGGGACTGATTGACAACAACGAGAAAAAGATATTCTTCCTGTTGATGGTTAAATGCCGTGTTATAGGAGAACGAATCGGGGCAGCTGAGCAATCTCCGGTGGTATATTGCAACCAACGATAAAGATCCGGCTGCGGGATGCCTGTTTCTTCGGAGCTGTTTTTTCCTTGAATGGTTATTGCAGCCATGATCTTTCCTTGTATTTTGCGGTATGACGACTTTTTCCCGTATTCTTTATAAGAACTAGGGCCCGTTGATCTGTTAAAACTGACAGGAATTATGCTGTTGCGTTTACTATTACGGCAGGTTTTTTGAATGTTTTATTAACTTTGTTTATCTCGTAGAATTTAGAAAGGGGAAAGGGATGCCAAACAG
>JBFWIL010000202.1:0-4896 GCA_050256015.1 Mangrovibacterium sp.
GGGCAGGTTTTCAATCCCGTAATCAACATCTTCAAGAATTTGATCGTAAAATACCTCGACAGGCTGCTGATTGATCTCATTCATGGCTTCACTGTATTCTTCATAAACAATACCATTTGTAAAATGGGCCTGTTTCCCCCATAATTCAACAGCTATCCAGTAAAACCAGGAACGCAGCGTACGCAATTCGGCAAGATAAACTAACGGTGTTTCATCCTGTTCCGTGTTATTTTCGATATAATCAATCATCCGGTCTGCCCGCATGATACCCGTATAGACATTGACCCAGACATCTTCCAGTACGGAATTATCGACCGAAACGGTATGGGATTTAACGTTACCGGTATAAGAAGCGGCAAAATCTGCCAGATCCGAAAGCTGGCTCACGCGAAATAACGGTTCCCGGACCAGTTCGCGACAGGTGGTATAAACGGAGGCTACACCCTCGTATAATCCCTGTTCTGTGGAATAATAACTGTCAGTCACCTGGCTTTTTACATCCTCTTTCAGGTATTCCTCACAGGAAAAAGAGATCACCAGTAACAGGAAAAGAACAATCTTTTTTTTCATGGTCAATATTTTTTAAAATGTCAGGTTAATTCCAATTACAAAAGAGGCGGGCAATGTTTTTTCAAAGCTTTTATCGTCTAACGAGTCATCATCCTTTTCCGAGAAACCAGACACGACCACTTCAGGTTGGATCTTGTCTCCCCCGTCACGGTCATGGGCACATGCCCGGTACAGGTAAAACGGATTTTTTGCTTCAAAATAGATTCTCGCATTCTGCAGTATTCCGGGAACCGGATTTTTGAACGTATATCCCAGGCTAATATCCTGAACCTTAACGTGAGCACCTTTCATGTAGGTACATGCCGTGGCTTCGTTGTTCGACTGCGCCGACTGCTGCGGACGCGGATAGTAAGCATCCGTATTCAAAGGGGTCCACATATCACTGACCCCGGAAATAAGCCATTTCTCTCCGTTATATTCGATATCGCCGTATTGTTTGATTTCAATGAGGTGGCCCCACATGGCATTGAGCACGAACGAAAAGTCAAGCTGTTTATACCGGAACGTGGAAATCAGGGATGCCATCCATTTCGGGTCCCGTTGCCCAAGGATCATTTTATCGTCTTCATTGATATCGAAATCGCCGTTATCCCATACTTTAACTTCTCCGGGGGTACGGCCGTATTGCTGCGCCTCTTCCAGTTCATCAATTTGCCAGATCCCTTCGTACTTATAATCGTAACAGACATTTATAGGTTCTCCCAGGAACCATTCATTGGTAGGGTCATCGCCATTCGGAAGACCGGTAATCTTGTTCCAGTTCCTCGAAAGATTGGCATTCAGGTTCCAGTGAAGATCATTTGCCCGGATCACATCGGCATTCACCATCAACTCGAACCCCTTATTCTCGGTCGATCCGATATTGTCCCAAATGGATTCAAAGCCGGTAATACCTGCCAGGGTACGCTGCATCAGCAAATCCTCATTTTTCGTCTTGTAAACATCGACCGAGCCGTAAATCCGGTTATCCAGGATTCCCCAATCGAAACCAACGTTCATCGATTTTGAAATTTCCCAACCTAATCCTTTATTGGCCAACGTTTCGGGTGCCCAGGTCAGCAGTCCGGTATCGCCCCACGAATAGGTGCCCGATTCCAATAAAGTCTGAGTCTGGTACGGATCGATCCCCTGGTTACCCACCTCGCCGTAACTGGCCCTCAGCTTCAGACTGGAAAGCCAGTCCGCATTTTGCATGAACGGCTCTTCGGACATTCTCCAGGCCACGGCTGCCGACGGGAAGTAGTCCCATTTGTTTCCTTTTGCCAAACGGGAGGACCCGTCTGCACGAAGGGCAAAGTTGAACAGGTACTTGTCATGGTACTCGTACTGGATCCGGCCAAGGAATGAAGCCAAAGTTGACTTGGAATAGCTGCTCTCCAGCGAAAGATTATCGGTGGCTGTCTCCATGTTATGATACGCCAGTTCATTTAAGGGAATATTTTCACCGCTCATTTCCGAGTATTCCGTTTTATCGGACTGCAACTCCTGCACCGCGGTAACGGTAATATGGTGCTTCCCGAAATCATTGACATAAGTCAGAATATTGTTCCAGGTATAGTCGTGCGTATCCGTGTCCCTGATCCCGGCTTCCGGATTACCCCCGAGCTGGGGCATGGAAAGGCCGTCATAATACCAGGCACGCTTGCCGTTGCCAAATCCCAGCCTGAAGTTGGTATGATAGCTCAATTTGCCGGTCAGCTTAACATCGGCCTTAAAAACAATATCCGTATTCCGGTTGGTCTTTTTGTCCGTAAAATAACCGGACTCGTATGTCCACAGGGGATTGGTGTATTGTTCCAGCCCGACTGTTTCCCTTAAGGAACCATCTTCATTGTACGGGTTTTCAAGCGGGTTCATCCGTTTCATGAATTCCCACAGATGATCAGGCGCGAGATTATTCTTTTTATAAGCCAGGCGGGTATCCAACCCGAAGGTCAGCCAGTCTGTCGCCTTGTAATTGTAATAGTAGCTCAGAATGTGTTTCTGAAAATCGTTGGTATCATAATACCCCTTGTCGTACATGTAATTGTAGGAAAGGCGTGAACTCGACCGGCCGGTTTTGGTGTTGATGCTGACATAGTGCCCGGTTTGCACGGTAACATCATCAAACATCATCGATAATGATCAAAGGATCGTTCGTGGCCGCCAACGAGCGGTTTCCCCTCACCCTGATGGTCACGTCCCCTCCCGGCTCGTTGGACGGGTTAACATAAACCCCGGCCGTTTTCCCCTGAAAAGCATCAGCGATATTTATGGAAGGGAAAGCCTCAATTTTATCTGCATCCATAACCGCGGTCGAGCCGGTCAGGCTCGACCGTTTCATGGTACCGTAACCGACAGCCACAATTTCTTCCAGGCCGATGGTCTCTTCTTCCAATGTTATATCAATGCGACTTTGACCATTCACGGCTATTTCCAGGTTTTTCATGCCCACGAAAGAAAAGACCAAGATGGCATCGGGCGGAACATTGGTCAGGGAGTACCGTCCGTCAATATCTGTAATCGTTCCCTGTGTCGTTCCTTTTACGACAATGGAAACTCCGGGCAACAACTCGCCGGTATTGCTTTTCACAGTACCGGTAACGCTTCGGGGGGGTTTGATCAGCCTGGGCTGTGGCATCCGGGACGGGAAGATGAAATAATAAAAGTGACAGGAATACGATAAGAGTAAAATTTCTTCCCGGGTTTCGGATAAGATCAGGGAAGTTAAATGCAAAGCAGGTTTTTTGTATTGGTGTTCGTTTCATGTGTTTGGAATTTGTTTTCATTTGACGAAAAATCGTAACATAAAATTCACGTTAGATCAGCAGTTCAAAATTTATTCTCCTCATCGGTTGATGTTTGAGAAAGCGGAAGGCTGGGTTAACCCGGACTTAACCTTTTAACCGTTCCGGAAGAGGGTGCAACGCCTGTCTGTGGATTGTCCCGGTTGCCAGGTGCAGCAACCGGCTGAAACGTGTGAGAAAAATAACACAAAAAAAGAAGGCGCGAACGATTGTCGTTATTCCTCCACACGGGCTCTGGAATGCCTTAGTCAGAGAATAAAACAATGTCCGCGCCCCTATCTGTTAAGGGGCGCTTCCATGTTTTGACCTCTGACTTTGAATTTTCCAGATTCGTGTGGTAAGGTCAAAAAAGCGCTATGTCATTTGCCGTATAAAATACGTTGCAAATGTACGATTTCATTTCAATTTCTGCTATGTCTTCATCCTGGTTTGATTTTAAGTTTATATCCAAACAAAAATAGGCATTAAAGCCTGCCCGTCAGTTGGTTTCTGTTTGTATTATTCGGAACTGATAATGAATGCAATAGCATTTCGATTTGTAAAATACAAATGGGTCAGGGTGAAAGGGCCGTCCCGGTTTTGATTTATTCCCGTTTCCAATCACCCGTTTTGATATTTTTCCTAAATTTGAACAAAATCAGAATCGTTATGGACAAACCGGGATCAGAACAACAAGGTCAACTTTTGGAACAACGTAAGCCGAATTACGGCCGCGGCATGCGTAAATTAAGGGCGATGTGGGACCTCAGCCAGAAAGAGATGGCGAAAAAACCGAAAGCATGAATCGTATTTGACCACCGCAGGAAACAATTAAAAGTTTCCATATATTAGAACTTTTTATTATCTTTGCATCGATAAGTGAAATAAGGCTTGAAACAAAAATTTAATGTCATATTACTCGGAGAGGTCTGGGATTTGCTTGATATGATTGATGAGAAATCAAAGAATAAAATTCTTTACAACATTGATAAAGCAAAATATGTAAATGACCCGGAATTATTTAAAAAACTTGACAATTTGATCTGGGAATTCAGGACAAAATACAAGAAAACATATTATCGATTGTTATCATTTTGGGACAAAACTGATAATACCGGGACTTTAGTCGTTGCAACTCACGGGATCATCAAAAAGACTGATAAAATCCCCAAAATGGAGATTGAAAAAGCGAAAGCGATAATGAAACAGTATTTTGAGCAAAAACTAAAAAAAGACAGCCATGGAAAAGACTAAATTGAGAATTTATACATTAGACGAGGCAAAAGATAAACATTTAGGAAAAATCGGTACTGAAAAACGGGACAAATACGAATATGAACTTAGACTTGATCTGTTAGGAAAAATGATCAAACAAGCCAGACAAGAAAGACAATTGACACAATCTCAATTAGGGGAACTAATTGGAGTTCAAAAATCACAAATATCAAGGATTGAGAAAAATGCAAATAACGTAACGATTGAAACAATTTTACGGGTTTTTAGAGCATTAAAGGCTAAAGTTAATTTTAATGTTGAGTTGATAGATGAAGAATTTAAGATA
>JBFWIL010000203.1:0-4878 GCA_050256015.1 Mangrovibacterium sp.
AACTTTAAACTTCTCAAAGTTATGAAAAACGAAGTAAAAACACGGTTCCGTGTTCATGGAATTTTTATGCTCTTTTTTTTGCTGCTGACAAGCCTGAACGCCCTTGCATGGGGTACAGCGCCTGGTTTACTGTCCGGGAATCCCGGGTCAGCCCCGGAAGGGGTACAACAACCCCTCCTCACCGTCGGCGGACAGGTTACCGACCCGCAGGGCCAGCCACTGCCCGGCGTAACAATCGTTATAAAAGGTACCGCCACCGGCATCATTTCCGGTGCCGATGGCCACTACAGCCTGGCCCGGGTGCCCGGAAATGCCACGCTGGTCTTCTCCTTCGTGGGCATGAAAAACCGGGAGATCGCCGTTAACGGCCGTAGCCGGATCGACGTGGAGCTGCAGGAAGAGACCATCGGCATCGAGGAGGTCGTGGCCGTGGGGTACGGTGTGCAAAAAAAGACTTCGGTTACCGGGGCAATTTCTTCTGTTTCAGGTGAGGATATTAGTCATGTACCGGTTGCAAGCATCCAATCTGCCCTCCAGGGGAAAGCCACGGGAGTAACAGTGGTAAACAACGGAAGTCCAGGAACGGCTCCTATTGTGCGGATAAGGGGTAACGGTTCTATTAGTTATGCCGCCGATCCTTTATATATCATTGATGGTGCACCGGCGAGTGATATTACCAATTTTGACAGTAATGATATCGAATCGATCGAAATCCTTAAAGATGCCAGCGCTACGGCTATTTATGGTTCACGAGCTGCCAATGGGTAGTCCTGATCACAACCAAAAAAGGTGAGAAAGATAACAAGATGCATATTAACATTGATTCTTATTCCGGAGTACAAAGTATCCGGAAAACACTGGATCTTTTAAATACCGAACAATATATCCAATATGGAACTGCTTTGAATACCAATGCCGGATTAGGTGTGCCTACGCGTTTTGCCAATATGGATGAACCGGTTTATGAAGGGGCTGCTCAAACATATGCACAAACAAATACTGACTGGCAGGATGCCCTTTTCCGGAGTGCAATGATCACGGATAATAACGTGTCATTTTCGACCGGAAGTGAAAGATCAACCTATTATGCTTCTGCCGGATATTTTCAACAGGATGGTATTATGGTCGGTACAAGTTATGAAAGAGGCAATTTCCGTTTTAATTCAGAACATGAAATAAGCAAGCGTATTAAATTCGGCCAAACTCTCATGTATTCAGGTGGATATAAGAACAATGAGAAGGAAGATCAGGGACGAACAAATATCATGCATGCTATTCGCTCTGTTCCTTATTTGCCAGTTAAAGATCCTACAAAAGAAGGTGGTTACAGAGGCGCCAGTAGTGGAAGTGATGGTACAGATCCTGAAAATCCTGTATTGATACAGAAGCTTTTTAAATCAACTACAAGAACAACTAAATTGTTTGCTACTTTTTACCTCGAACTTAAAATAGCAGATTTTCTTAAATTCAAAACTACCGCGGGGCTGGAGGATACAGATATTCGCAACAAAGAACATTTACCAATCTATAATGATGGTTTTAATGGAAATACAAGCGCGACGGTAACAAGGGAAAATTTCGATAATGTTACAAAAACGTTTACCAACCAGTTAACTTTTGATAAAACATGGGGGGACCATTATCTGAATGTGATTGCAGTGCAGGAACAAACATCATTTTCCACCAATACCATGTACACTACGGGAAACCTTCCAACCAATGAGGTTCAGCAATTGACCGGGTTAAGCAACATTAACGCCAATGGAAGTAAAGAGAAAAATTCATTGCTTTCATTCATGGGCCGGATTAACTATGAATATAAAAACAAATACCTTTTAAGCGTATCGATGCGCGGGGATGGTTCATCGAAATTTGCTTCGGGCAACAAGTGGGGGAGTTTTCCGTCTGCAGCAATTGGCTGGCGCATAACCGAAGAACCTTTTATGAAGGATGCGGAAATCATTTCTGAACTGAAATTAAGGGTAGGATACGGCGAATTAGGGAACAATGCAATAGGAAATTACGACTGGCAGACAGTTATATTGGCCGATACAGAATATGTATTGAACAATGGAACTGCTGGCGGTTCGTTCTTTAATGCCCTTGCCAACAAAAATCTCAAGTGGGAAAAATCAAAAATGATAAACGTTGGTATTGACCTTGGGATGTATGAAAACAAGATGACATTTACAGCAGAAGGGTTTCATAAAAAAACTGAAAATTTAATACTCGCTGTTCCTTATCCGGCATCCATTGGATATTATGCTTCTGCTTACGCGAATGTAGGTGAAATGAAAAATTACGGTATGGAATTTCAGTTAGGTTACCGGATAAACGCCGGGGATTTAAAATCTTCGTTGTCAGCAAATATATCTTTTGTCCGAAATAAAGTTCTCAAAATGTCTAACGAAACAGCAACGATTGACTCTGGTCAGGATCCTGATTATGGCGCATATGACATGACAAGAACTGTTGAGGGGAGAGCTATCCAATCATTTTATGGGTGGAAAACGGATGGTATATTTCAAAGTCCGGAAGAGGTGGCCGCCGGTCCTGTGCAGGTTACGGGAACCAGCGATGCCAATCGTACAGCACCGGGAGATATTCGCTTTAAAGATTTAAGTGGCCCGGATGGTAAGCCTGACGGGATAATTGACAGTTATGACCGTACATTCCTGGGAAGCTACTTGCCTAAGTTTACTTATGGTTTAAATTACTCTGGTAACTACAGGCGGTTTGATTTCTCTGTTTTCTTTCAGGGGGTTTATAGAAATAGAATTTATAATGGCACAAAAGTTATTACGCAGGGTATGCTAAGACTTTTCAATGCCGGGGCAGAAGTTCTGGATGCCTGGACCCCCTCAAATACAGATACTGACATTCCCAGAGCAATTAGCGGTGATCCCAATCAAAATGCGCGTACTTCAGATCGTTTTATCGAAAAAGGTTCTTACCTCAGGTTAAAAGCATTAACAATTGGTTATACGATACCGATGTCTGTCCTGACCAATGGTAATGTAACAAATATTCGCTTTTATGCTTCAGGTCAGAATATCTTTACTTTAACCGGCTATGACGGTTATGATCCTGAAATCGGTGCATATAATGGTAATGGTATCACTTTATTGAATAATGGAATTGATTATGGCATGGTACCATCACCAAGGACTATATTAGGCGGAATTCAAATTAATTTCTAAAAAAAAATAATGATGAAAAAAATAGCTGTAAAAATATTTTTTTTACCGGGTATCGTCTCTTGTTTTTTTTCATGTGACTTCGATCTGGATAAAGAAAATCCGAATAGTGTCACCGTGGAAAGTTTTTATAAAACCGAAGACGATCTCACGAATGCCGTCAATGCCACCTATGCGGTTTTGCAGGATGCATCGCTGGTGGCAAGAGAGTGGTTTTTTATACACGATTTGAGAAGTGACGATATGGCAACAGGCGGTGGACAGTTGGAAACGCCAAGGTATCAGGTTCTTATAGGGACGAATGACCCTGCAAATTTTGTCGCGGAAAATGTTTGGAATGGCTGGTATGCGGTCATTCACAGGGCGAATGTTGTCATAGAGAAAGCTGCTGATATAAACATGGATAGTGAAACCCGACGCGAACGGTTGGTAGGTGAAGCCAAATTTCTTCGGGCCTGGGCATATTTTGATCTCGTGAGCCTGTGGGGAGGGGTTCCTTTATATAATGAGTATGTAAAAGATCTTTCCGGATCAAAGCCCAGGGCTACGGTCGATGAAGTTTATGCCAGTATCATTTCCAATCTTCAGGATGCCATTGCCGCTTTGCCACTCAGCTACTCAGGAGAAGACATTGGTCGTGCCACTCAGGGTGCTGCCAGGGCAATGCTTGCCAAAGTGTACATGCAGCATGGAGATTATGAAAGTGCAAAAACCCAGCTTCAGGCAATTATCGATTCAAATCAATACTGGCTTGTGGATAATTATAATGACAATTTCCTGGAAGAAACCGAATACAATGCCGAATCAGTTTTTGAAGTTGGGTTTATGGATTCAAACAGCAATTTTAATTGGGGATATAATAATGGTGATGCCATGGGCCCGGAAACCACGCTCCATAATCAGGAAATTTGTCCTATTTCATGGGCGAACCTTATACCCTCACAAAGCTTGCTGGAAGAATTTGAATCAACCGATGTTGCCGGTAATATGAAAACAGATCCCCGTTATAAATTTTCTTTTTATGAAGTTGGCGATATGATCGTTACCGGGCCTTTAACAGAAGATCAGTTCAATATTGTTTCGTCGAGTGTTCGGGGTGGTCCCCCTAAAAAAGTTGGCTGGAGAAAACATACCATATTATATAAAAATGCTTCGAGTTACTACCCGGGTGGTGTTAACGAACGTGTGATCCGATATGCCGAAGTTCTTTTGATGATGGCTGAATGCCAGAATGAGACGGGCGGTTCTGAAGCAGATGTTCTTTTTACCCTCAACCAGATTCGTGACAGGTCAAGTGTCAGTATGCCGCATTATCCCACGGTAAATTACCCTACTGAAACCAAAGAGGACAGGTTTAGGGCTATTGTACATGAGAAACGTGTTGAACTGGCTGGCGAAGAAATCAGGAACAGGGACATTTTACGTTGGAGACAAGAAGATAAACTGGCGCTTATCGGTGGCGATCCAATAGCTTATTTTCAACCTGATAAATATGAACTTTTGCCTATTCCTCAAAGTGAAATTGACAATAGTCCAAATATTGGGGATGAAGACCAAAATCCGGGATATTAGGGTTATGGCATAATGGGGGCTGTTTTAAAATGGCAGCCCCTGTTTCCTTGCTGTTTCAAAGTGTGCTTTGGCTTTTCCCGGTTTATCCGGGAAAAACGTAGCATCTTAC
>JBFWIL010000204.1:0-4865 GCA_050256015.1 Mangrovibacterium sp.
AACAACACCAGCATGACAGCAAAAAAAATGCAAAAGCTATTTCTGATCATCTTCAAATTATTTACGTATAAAAAGACCGGATTTCTGCAAAAAGACAGAAAACAGGCTGATTACTTTCAACAACTTAGAAAACCGGCGAGAGGTTCTCCCAGCGGACATTCCACTTCCCGTCTTTCGGAAATCCCGGATTATCCACGGTACATCCCTCATAGCCTGCACACATCATAGCGATGGAGGTCAGCAATCCGCCGTTCCCCGGCAGGTAAATACGCAAACGTTCGCTCTGATAGTTGTGCCCGTTTTTCAGATAAGTGTTTTTTTGGACATCCTTCAGCAGAAATTCCAGGGCCATTTCCGGCTCTCCCAGCCGGGTGGCTGTCATGGCAGCCATCGGGTAATCCCATCCCCAGGTGGAAGGCCAGTCCCATCGCCCGGCAATGACCTGCATGGTTTTACGCATTACTTCCGGATCCAGCTTGTTCCATTCGGGCATAATTCCGTAAGCACCCAGCACCACCGGATGGTCACGCATCAGCCCGAGATTCGTATAAGACTCAACAGCTCCCTCAATGCCAAGGTAGACCCCTTCTGCCTGATCGGGAGCAGCCAGCTTAAGCCGGACATCCTCCCACACCGAGTCGGCTGGCAGGTTCAACCGTTCCCTCCACTGCTGGGCCGTACTCAGTCCCCAGTACCAGTATGCCAGCTCAAAGGGTGGGTTGACCGTCGTCTCCCGGGGCCAGTGTTCCTGAGCCGGGATCAGCGGGGAAGCCAGGTTGTACCGACCCTTCTCCTCGTCCCAGACAGGAAAATCGGCCATGAAATCAGCCGTTGCAAAGACCAGGTCTTTGTATTTCAGCAACAGCTCTTCGCTGGGGTTTTCCCGATAGTACTGTTCCAGCATCCAAATTACATGCGGCTGCTGCCAGATCAGGTAAGAGCCCACTGAAGAGGGACTGTTTTCTCCGTCTGGACCAACCATCTTTTGCCAGCGCACTCCCCGGTATCCCTGGTCTTCGGCCGTTTTCCGGGCCTGATCATAAAGCGCGAAATAATAGTCCAGTTGTTTTTCCATATACCGGCTGCGCTGCCATGAGGCAAAATGGGCAATATGCCACCAGTGCATTTCCATATGATATTTACCGTACCAGCTGTTATAGGTCAGACCGGTTTCGGCGGGGGGCAGTGACCCGGAACTCTGGATTTTGGTCAGGTACTGCGAAAGCACGACACGACGCTCAATTTCCTGCGCACGAGGGTCGGTACAGGCAGAAAAATCGACTGCTCCTCCGTTTTTCCAGAAACGCTCCCAGGTCTGCTCATTGTTGAGGCGGGTATCTTCAAAACCGGCCAGCATTTCCCCGGCAACTTCGGGGGCAAAAAGGCATTCGAATTCCAGGGTATCCTCTCTTGCCGGGTGTAATACAAAAGTATGTTCCGCGGTCTTGTCCAATTTTGCCTGTCCCTGCCAGCCAATGAGCACCTGATACCGGTCCTCATCCAGGCTGCGGCTGATTAGCACCCTGTTTTCCGTTTGCTGATCGACTATGGTACGGTGGGCATCCGGTGCGTCAAAGTTATAACCGGCATGCGTATTCTGTGCTACGGGAGCAGGAAATTTCCACTGCACAGCCAGCCGTCCGGCAGCCACCAGCGGCGAGCTGATCCGTACCGCCAATTGATCCTGTTTCTGATGGCAGAACACTTCCACCTGCACGGGCTGTCCGTCAAATACAAAACGGCTGCTAATCTTTCCGCTCCACAGATCCAGCTGATGCCAGGCCTCCTGAATATCGGCCAGCCGGGCCTGACTGCCATCTGCACGGGTCAGCACCAGACCGATTATTCCCAGGTGGAGACGGTGCGGATTCTCCCGAAAATAATTGCAGGCCCCGCGAACCCGTTCGTTATCGTTCAACTGGTGCCTGTAAGGCACCTGCCTTCCTTCCACCTCAAAATACTTCAGTGTTTCTTCCAGCTTGTAATTTTCCGTATTGGGATAACTGTGCCAGCCCCAGTTTGACTGAGTGCCTAGCGGTACTCCGTTTTCATAATCCGCATAAAACGTCTGCAAACCCGTCAGGTCGGTGGTAAAAGCAAAATCGCCGTTCCCCACAGAGAGGCTGGCCAGTGAATCAAAACCTTCCACCAGCACATTGTTCCGGGTGACCAGGGCATGCCGGTCAATCGGCTTCTGCTTCGGAGCAACCTGGCATCCCCAAAGCAAGCTAAAAGCAAATAAAAAATAACCTGTTTTTCCCATCGTTTGATCGTTGAAGTCAGCCGGGGTCAGGTCCCTGCCCTCAACAACAGGCTATAAAGACCTGAGCCGGACCGACAGGGTTTAATCGTTGATTAACGGTTTCAGCTCACGCAGGATAACGGGACCCATAAGTCCCGATTCAAGCGGATCCCAGCCTGCAGCCGTGAACAGGCCATCCGGACCCGCATTTTCCCGCTCGTGAGCAGCAAAGTTGATATTGTAAAATTTTTTATAGGGTTCCCCCCGCTTATCCATCCCGATAATCCGGTTGGCCATCAGGTTCGTCACACAAACTTCCAGTTCATTGGATTCCTGCAGCAGGGAAGCATCCAGCTTCAGTTTCCATACCGGTCCTACCAAAGTTCCCAGTTTTTGTCCGTTCAGCCAGACCACGGCCGACTCGCATACACGGCCCAGGTCGAGTTCCCAGGCTTCCGCCTCACCCGAGGGGTGGGCAAAACGAATTTGGTAACTGGCCGTTCCGGAAAATTCTTTCAGTTCATCCGACCGTCCTGTCCAGGATTCCAACCGGGTGGTCGTGTAAGAAGCCGGCAGTGCAGGTCCTCCGCAAAGGAAAGAGACGGTCCATTCGCCTTCCAGGGGAATCACTGTTCCGGAAGCTTCCCAAACCGGCATTTCCGGCAGGTCCAGCGGGTAAGGATAAGCCTGAAGGATCCGCGTTTCTCCAGGTTCCAGTTGCAGGTAAACACGCGACCGGTTTCTGCCGGTTTTCTCCAGGCGGGCCTTTCTTATTTGTCCGCTCATGGGATCAAACCATGCAGCCTGTTTTTCTGTCAATTGCAGGGGAACCCACTGATCCACCCGCCGATCACTCCAGTTACTGATCAGATAACAGATCCCTTCAGTCCGCTTCACCCGGTTAAACCAAAGCCCCAGTTCCGCCAACTCTTCGGGGAAAATGCCAAGTTCCGCAAGCATGCCGGGCACATGGTTGCCAAGAAGTACCTGTCCCTTGCCGTATGAAGCCACCTTTATACCGGCTACCGGCTTAAAAGCCAAAGAAGCGATCAGCTCCTGCCAGGACTGCTGCCGTTTTTTCAGGTCGGCCAGTCCGGGGACATCCACCGGCAAGTGATCCTGAAAAATCACACGGGCTCCGTCTTCAGCCAGGGCAATCAACTTTTCCAGGGTAGCCAGGGGCATGTATTCGCAGGAAGGTATCAAAATAGTGCGGTAATCGGCTCCTTTCGCACGGATTATTCCTTTTTTAGCCGAAAGTCCGGCAATCTGACGATCAGAGATATAATCAAAGGTAAAGCCCTTTTTCAAAAGTAACCCGCTGAGTTGTTCGGTAAGCGGTTCCCGGGCTCCCCCAAAATGGACCAGACGGCTCCTCCCCTGTTCCGACCAGCTGTCGAAGATCGGGAAATACATAAGGATGTCGTTGGCTGGAACAGACTTTTGCATAAACGACTGGCATCGGGTAACATAAGCATTGATAGCGCTTAAATCGTTCCACCAGGTATTGGTGGGAGCGAAATGCACGGCAGCATAGAACTGCCATCCCGGCCAGGGCTCTTTAACCGGGGAATAAGGAGTACCGTGATAGACAATATGGTTTACTCCGTTGGCCAGGTAACGGTCCAGGTTCTGCTTGACATCTGACAGGGTAGAACGGAAATGTTCGTTCAGCCAGGTAGCCGCCTCACAGGCAATCAGCGGCTTACCCGTCACATGCCCGGCCGAGCTGGCCATCTTGATCCTCATAAACTGGGTACCCTCCGTCTCGGGAATGTCACTGGCAGCATACAGGTCAAGGATATTGGCCGGCGATCCGTGAGCCTGATTACGGATCAAAGCCTGATGTTCGGCCGACCAGTCTGCCCAGACTTTGGTAAAACGGTCAAGCAACAGATCGGAAATGGTTTCCCGGTAGTCGCAAAGCACACGGCTGTTCATTTCTTCAGAATCATTGCCAAACAGGGCCGGCAGGTATAGTTTCAGCTCATATCCCCGGCGCTGCCTGAATTCCTCAAAGAACAGGGGAGTCCAGTCGGATTCTCCGGAAGCATCGTCCACCTCATAGGAATCGTTGAAAAAAGCGCGCAGGGATGAAATATCTATATCTCCCAGGTTTTCATCAAAGCGGTTCAGAAACTTCAGGGTTGCCTCCTCAGAGAAATGATCGATCACATTTCCCTCTCCGCCCTTGCCGGCCCTTTCAACCTGCTTGCCATGCCAGCCCTGGAAGACGGCATACAGCTGCCAGTTTCCGGCCGGAGCGGTCCAGCCGAGTGTTCCGTCGGCCCCAACCTTGCCGGTAAGTTCCAGGGTATCACCCCGGTCGCTGTAAGCCATCAGGGTCTGCAACGGCAGGGGCAGTTCAAAACGCACCTGGTCAAGTGCCAGTTTCTGCAGATCCGGATTGCTGCTGACCGGATATTTCACCCGGGAAATATCCACCCGGTGCCCCACTGCACGGACTTGCGGCTGCTGAATCATCTCCACCTTTTCGGAAAGCCGTTCTCCTTCTTTCAACGCATATTGACGAAACTGCACATTACGGCAGGCATATTCCCCGCTGATCCAGGGTCCGCCAAAAGGCCAGCCGGAAGCATTGGCCAGATCAATGCCCAGATCC
>JBFWIL010000205.1:0-4756 GCA_050256015.1 Mangrovibacterium sp.
CGGTTCTGACTGTGAAGTAATTCTGGCTTTGTATCGGGAGAAAGGTCCTGCTTTTATGGACGATTTAAACGGGATATTTGCTTTTGCCTTGTATGATGAAGAGCAGGATGCCTATTTAATTGGCCGGGACCACATCGGAATTATTCCCCTCTACACGGGGTGGGACAAGCGGGGAAACTTTTATGTGGCATCCGAATTAAAAGCCCTGGAAGGTTACTGTTCCAAAATTCAAGAGTTTCCTCCTGCCAGCTATTTGTACAGTAAAGATGGTGAAATAAAGCGCTGGTGGACCCGTGACTGGATGGATTATGAAAATGTAAAAGACAATACCACCAGTATTGAGGAATTAAAAACAGCAATGGAACAGGCTGTTCACAGGCAGTTAATGTCGGATGTACCCTATGGCGTGCTTTTATCCGGCGGACTGGATTCGTCGGTAACATCAGCCCTGGCAAA
Organism: Mangrovibacterium sp.; assembly: GCA_050256015.1. Classification (GTDB taxonomy): domain Bacteria; phylum Bacteroidota; class Bacteroidia; order Bacteroidales; family Prolixibacteraceae; genus JBFWIL01. The sequence continues at coordinate 457 of JBFWIL010000205.1, forward strand.
AAAATTCGCGGCCTGGCGAATTGAAGAGGAAGATAAAAAAGATGCATGGTGGCCGCAGTTACATTCATTCGTTATCGGGCTTGAAGGATCACCTGACCTGGCCGCAGCCAGGAAAGTAGCCGACCATATTGGTACCATTCATCATGAGATCCATTATACCATTCAGGAAGGTCTGGATGCCATCAGGGACGTCATTTATCATATCGAGACCTATGATGTCACTACTATCCGGGCATCTACCCCCATGTACATGATGGCACGTGTCATCCGCTCCATGGGGATTAAAATGGTGCTCTCGGGTGAGGGGGCCGATGAAGTTTTCGGCGGATATCTTTATTTCCATAAAGCGCCGAATCCTGAGGAATTTCATAAGGAGACCCTCCGCAAGATTAACAAGCTGAACCTTTACGATTGTCTTCGTGCCAATAAGTCGCTTGCCGCCTGGGGCGTTGAAGGAAGGGTGCCCTTTCTTGACAAGGAGTTCCTGGATGTGGCCATGCGGCTGAACCCGAAAGACAAGATGGCCGGTAAGGGGAAAATGGAAAAATGGGTGGTTCGAAAGGCCTTTGAGGATTTGTTGCCTGAAAGTGTGGTCTGGAGACAGAAAGAACAATTCTCGGATGGTGTAGGCTATGGGTGGATCGACACACTAAAGCAGATTGCCAATGAAAAAGTGTCAGATGAAATGATGGAAAATGCCCATTTCCGCTTTCCTGTAAATACGCCCATGACCAAAGAGGAGTACCTGTACCGTTCCATTTTCAGTGAACACTTTCCGTCCGACCAGGCTGCTTCCTGCGTGCCTTCAGTGCCTTCCATTGCCTGCAGTACGGCTGAAGCGCTGGCCTGGGACGAGGCGTTCCGCAAAAATGCCGATCCCTCAGGACGGGCAGTGAGCAGTGTCCATGAGCATGGAATTTCATAAGGTACTTAAAAAGCCTGTAACATTTTTTTCGATCCGGGAGAGAAGCTGTCCGGTATCCGATTTTACGAATGGATCTCCTGTTATCTTTTCATAAAGTTCAATGTACCGATCGGTTACCGATTGCACAAATGCCTCGTCCATTACGGGGACTTTTTGTCCCTCTTTCCCCTGGAAGCCGTTTTCGATCAGCCACTGGCGGACAAATTCCTTGGAAAGCTGTTTCTGACTTTCACCCCTTGCCAGGCGTTCTTCATAGCCTTCGGAATAGAAGTAACGCGAGGAGTCGGGGGTGTGAATTTCATCGATCAGGTATATCTGTCCATCCTTCTTCCCGAATTCATATTTGGTATCCACCAGGATCAGTCCCTTTTCAGCAGCCATCTCCGTGCCTCTTTGGTACAACTTGCGGGTGTAGTTTTCCAGGAGCTGGTAATCGGCCTCACTGACCAGTCGGCTGCGGATTATCTTTTCCCGCGAGATATCCTCGTCATGCCCTTCGTCGGCCTTGGTTGTCGGGGTAATTAGCGGCCCGGCAAAACGCTGATTTTCCTTCATCCCTTCAGGCAGGGGGATGCCGCAGAGACTGCGTTTGCCGTCCCGGTATTCGCGCCAGGCATGGCCGGTAAGATATCCGCGGATGACCATTTCTACTTTAAATGGCTCACAATGATGACCCACCGTGACATTCGGGTCGGGAGTGGCTATCTTCCAGTTCGGGACAATATCGGCTGTAGCATCCAGAAATTTGGAGGCGATCTGGTTCAGCACCTGTCCCTTGTAAGGAATGCCTTCAGGCAGGATCACATCAAAGGCCGAAATACGGTCGCTGACCACCATGACCAGGAATTCATCATTGATGTTGTAAACATCACGGACTTTGCCATGATAGACACTTTTTTGCTCTGGAAAGTGAAAATCAGTTTTTGTTAATGCATTATTCATTTTCTTCGTTTTTATCTTTTTGTTGTTTAGTATCTTTTTTTACCAGTTGTTGCCGGGAATGTTTATCATAAGCATCTACGATTTTACGAACTAGGCGGTGACGGACGATATCCTTTGAATTAAACCGGACAAATGCAATATCATCTATGTCCCGAAGGATTTTCTTTGCCTGAAGTAATCCCGACTGACTGGACAAAGGAAGGTCAATCTGCGTCTCGTCGCCGGTAATGATGAATTTGGCATTCATCCCCATACGGGTGAGGAACATTTTGAGTTGATTAATAGTCGTATTCTGAGCTTCATCGAGAATTACAAAGGCATCACTTAGTGTCCGTCCGCGCATGAAAGCCAGTGGTGCAATCTGGATGATCCCGTCTTTGATGAATTCTTCCAGCTTTTTGGCCGGGATCATGTCCTGCAGGGCATCATACAGGGGCTGCAGGTAAGGGTCGATCTTTTCCTTCAGGTCGCCGGGCAAAAAACCGAGCCGTTCCCCGGCTTCCACGGCCGGACGGCTAAGAATGATCCGCCGGATGCTTCGGTTTTTCAGTGCTCTTACGGCCAGGGCAATGGCCGTATAGGTTTTCCCCGTGCCGGCCGGACCAATGGCAAAAACCAGGTCCGATTTTTGTACTTCATCCACCAAGACGCGCTGGTTGGGCGTACGGGCCCGGATAGGTTTGCCGTTATTTCCGTGAAGCAGCACGCCGGAGGGGCCGGCTTTCAGTGTTTCCATGGCCAGCGGATCGTTGTTCATGACCTGCCGGATGGTATCTTCGGGCAGAATATTGAACTGATGGTAATGGTCCAGCAGCAGTTGCAGTTTCTGCTCAAATGCAACACTTTCCTTCCGATCTCCCTGAATCATGATCTGGTTGTCCCGGCAAACGATCTTTAATTTTGGGAAAAAAGCCTTGATCAGGTCAATCTTGGCATTGTTCACACCGTAAAACTCCAGCGGATCAACTCCTTCCAGTATGATTAACTTTTCAAACATAGATGCGGTAAACTCAGGTTTTTAAAAAACAAAAATACGAAAATTGTTCAGAGCTTAACAGGCTCCCGGAATTTACACGCTGGCTTTGGCCTATCTTTTAAAAGAAAACTGAAGGCTCTTCACGGAAAGATTGTAATTTTGGGGACGAATCGGGAAAGAAGAAATGCACATGATGTCTGTACGTTGTTTTTTGCAGTATCTGTAAATAATAAGAATGATGGAGGAAAAACTAAAAGCCTTCGGGCGGCTCATCGAGATTATGGATGAGCTTAGGGAAAAATGTCCCTGGGACAGGGAACAGACCTTTGAGTCGCTTCGTAAGCTGACCATTGAAGAGACCTATGAGCTGGGCGATGCCATTTTACACAGTGACATGGAGGAAATTCGCAAGGAACTGGGCGATTTGCTTTTACACATTGTTTTTTATGCCAAGATGGGGGATGAACGGCATGCCTTTGACCTGGCCGGGGTGATCAACGGGCTGAATGAAAAGCTGATATACCGGCATCCGCATGTATTTGCAAAGGCCGGAGTGAACGATGCCCGGGAGGTGGAACAGAACTGGGAGGAACTGAAGCTTAAGGAAAAGGGACGTAAAAAGAAGACGGTGCTGGAAGGGGTTCCGTCCTCTCTGCCTGCTCTGGTTAAGGCCAACCGTATTCAGGAGAAGGCCAGTGCAGTGGGCTTTGACTGGGATCAGCCCGCCCGGGTCTGGGAAAAGGTGAAAGAGGAAATAAAAGAGGTGGAACAGGAAATGAAAGCGGGGCATGCTGACCGGATGGAAGCTGAATTGGGCGATCTGTTCTTTGCCATGGTCAATGCCGCACGGCTCTATGGAATTGATCCGGAATCGGCCCTGGAGCGCACAAACATGAAGTTTATCAGCCGCTTTAATTACCTGGAAGGCCGGACCATAAAAAAAGGAAAGGATCTCCGGAAGATGAGTCTGGAGGAAATGGATCGTTACTGGGAGGAAGCCAAAGAACAGGAGTAACTGAAGAGGGCCTTGTCCCTGAAAGGTTTGCCGCCGGGCATGGCTGCAGCCCAAACTGCCGGTGAAGTTAGGAATGTAAACAGTGTTATAGAGATGAATAAAACATTAGGCCATTTAAAGCCCCAACCGCTTTGGAATTATTTTGAATCGATCTGCCGGGTTCCGCGTCCTTCGAAAAAGGAAGACCGGATCCGGCAATTTCTCCTGGATTTTGCCCGGGAAAACCGGCTGGAGAGCAGGACCGACAAAGCCGGGAACCTGCTGATCCGGAAAACGGCAAGCCCGGGCTGTGAAAACCGTCCGGTGGTGATCTTGCAGACCCATCTGGATATGGTCTGTGAAAAGAACAGTGAGCGGATCTTCAATTTTAACACCGATCCTATTGTTCCCCTGGTTGACGGGGAATGGGTAAGAGCTGACGGAACTACCCTGGGGGCAGACA
>JBFWIL010000206.1:0-4743 GCA_050256015.1 Mangrovibacterium sp.
TAGCTGGCCGAGTCGTTTTCGTTGATCAGGCTGACCGGTTTTGAACTGTTGGTCGACTGACAGGCTGCCAACACGGCTGAAGCAGCCGCCATAACGGCTAATGATTTTAAATTCATTTTGTTGTAAAGGTTAAACGATTTCTAATAATTCGACATCAAAAATAAGTGTGGCGTTGGGACCTATGCTGCCTCCTGCTCCATTTTCACCGTAGGCCAGCATGGGAGGAATAAAGAGCCGCCATTTGGAACCTTCGCGCATGAGCTGAAGTGCTTCCACCCAGCCCTGAATTACCCCGTTTACAGGGAATACGGCAGGTTTACCCCGCTGAACGGAACTGTCGAATACGGTTCCGTCAATAAGCGTTCCGTGGTAATGGCATTTGACCTGACTGCCGGTACCTGGTTTTTCCCCTGTTCCTTCGTTCAGGACTTTGTATTGTAGTCCGCTTTCTGTTTCAATCACTTCTTTGTCTTTCCGGTTCTCGGCAAGAAAACTCATGCCTGCTTCCAGATTGTTGCCGGCACTGCTGTTTTGCTGTTCCGCCATAAAACTTTGCAGAATCCGGTTGGCTTCATCTACCGGAAGTTTGGGATCCTTGCCGTCAAATACATCTTCCAGGGCTTCTGAAAACGTGATCCTGTCTATTTCCGTGACACCCGACTGGATCATATTTCCGGCAATGCTTAATCCGAGTGCATAGCTGAATTTCTCCAGCCGGTTTTTGAATTGTTTTTCTGACATAATATGATTTAAAAGCTACGAAGATAGGTGAATTTTTTTTAACAGAACCGGGCAGACCCGGATTTCTCTCCGAAGAGCATTTCTTTTTTTCCGGGAGGTCCGGCAAGCCGTTGCATGCGAAAGCCGCTCCTGTTTAAACGGCGCCTTACTTCCCCCTGGGCACAGTAGGTTGCGAAAATCCCTTCGTCTGCCGTACAGGCTGCGATTTTTCGGAATAAGGTTTCTTCCCACATCTCCGGCTGTTTCCGGGGGGAAAAGGCATCGTAATAAATCAGGTCTACGGGAGCCAGGGAACTGAGGTTGGTTTTTGTCAGATCGGTTTTCAGCTTGTACAGTCTGAAGCCCTTTACAATTTCTACCGGTTTGTTCCATGCAGACAGGTGAAGCTGCAGAAATTGTTCCTGCGTGGTTCCGGGGACAAAGCGGGAATAATTCAGCCGGCTGTATTCAGATTCGTCCAGGGGGTATTTTTCCAGGCTGATATAATGAATATCCCTCTTGCCTCTTCCGGCCAGGCTGAGCAGGGCATTCAGCCCCGTTCCGAAACCGGCTTCCAGTATTGTCAGCTTTTGTTTTTGGCATCTTTGCAGTCCGTTTTGAATAAACACATGTACGGACTCCTGAACGGCTCCGTGAACGGAGTGGTAATGCTCCTCCAGCTCAGGTACATATATGGTATGAGATCCGTCTTCGGTAAGCATAAGACGGCGTTGCAGGTCGTGTTCCATAGGAGCAAATTTCGCCATTTTATTTGAAGCATCCGTGAAAATGTTCTACTTTTAATTTCCCAAATCCAAAAGTTATGCTGGTAAGAATTTATGAGGAAAATCCCAATTTCAGGGAGATACTGAAAGTGGTGGAGCTGCTGCGGAACGGGGGATTGATCATCTATCCCACAGATACGGTATACGGTATAGGTTGCGATATTACCCGGCTGAAGGCCGTGGAACGGGTGGCCAGAATTAAAAAGATTGCCATTGAGAAATCCAACCTGTCTTTTATTTGCAGCGATCTGAGTCATCTTTCCGATTATTGCCGCCCCATTCCCAATCCTGTTTTTAAACTGATGCGGCACTACCTGCCGGGACCGTTCACGTTTATTCTGGATGCCAGCAACCAGGTTCCCCGCTATTTTAAAGGCAAGAAAAAGACCGTGGGAATCCGTATCCCCGATAACCGGATTATTCAGAATATTGTGCGTGAACTGGGCAATCCTATCCTTTCAAGTTCGGTACATGATGAGGATGAGCTGCTGGATTATACCACTGATCCTGAACTGATACATGAAAAGTTCCGTGATCAGGTTGACCTGGTTATTGACGGAGGCTTTGGAGGGAATATTCCTTCCACAGTGATCGACTGCACCGGGGATGTGCTTCAGATCGTGCGTCGGGGAAAAGGAAAGATCGTTTTCTAAATCCTCATTTTTTCCAGAAGGCCGGGGAAAACAGAACCAGCACTGTAAACAGTTCCAGACGACCCAGTAGCATCAGGAAAGATAAAAACCATTTTCCGGTCGTATGAACATGATAAAAATTTTCCGAGGGACCCAGCTTTCCCATAGCCGGACCTATATTGCCCAGGCAGGTGGCCACGGCTCCCATAGCCGATTCCATGTCGGGCTCAACCGAGGAAAACAGGATGGTGCTGATAAAAAAAATGAGAATATAAATCATGAAAAAGGCCAATACGTTGGTGATTATCTGCTGGGAAACGGCTCTTCCGTTATAGCGAACGGGAATCACGGCATTGGGATGCAGGATGCGCCGAAGTTCGTAGTAGCTGTTTTTCATCAGCAGTACAATCCTGATAATCTTGATTCCCCCTCCTGTGGACCCGGCACTGCCGCCAAAAAAGAAGAGCGCAAACAGTATGATAGTGAGAAAAGGAATCCAGTTCAGGTAATCGGTGGTGGCAAAACCGGTGGTGGTAATGATGGTTACCACCTGGAAGAGAGCATCCCGGAAAGCCTGTTCCATATGCAGGGGAGTGGTCAGCAGCAATCCGCTGAACAGGATGGCGGTAAATCCTAGGATAAACAGGACATAATATTTGAATTCCTCATCCTTGAACAATTTTTGAAATTTCCCTGTAAGTAAGCTGTAAGACAAGGCGAAGTTCGTACCGGCAATAAACATAAACAGAATAATAACATACTGGATAAAAGGAGAATCCCAGTAGGCAATAGAAGCTTGTTTGGTTGAATATCCCCCGGTAGCCATGGTGGTAAAGGAATGATTGACTGCATCAAACAGATTCATTCCCCCGATCCACAGTAAAAGTGTTTCCGCCAGGGTAAACAGAATATAAATGGCCCACAGGTTTTTTGCTGTTTGCTTGATCTTGGGATTCAGCTTGTCGGGCACAGGCCCTGGAACTTCTGCGGTAAACAATTGCATGCCTCCAATGCCAAACACGGGCAGAATGGCCAGTGACAGAACGATGATTCCCATTCCGCCCAGCCACTGTGTCATGCTTCGCCAGAAAAGTATTCCGTGGGGCAATGATTCGATGTCATTCAGAATGGATGATCCTGTGGTGGTAAAGCCCGACATGGTTTCAAAAAAAGCATCGGTGAGTGTGTTGATGGAGCCACTCAGCAGATATGGCAGGCTGCCGAAAAAAGAAAAAAGGATCCACACCAGGGAAACGATGATAAAACCTTCATTTTTGCTGATGGCATGCGTTGCCCGGCGGGTAAGGTACACCATGGAGCTTCCGGCTGAAAGGCAGATCAGTGATGAATAGAGCAGTGGGAGCAGATCTTTTTCCTGGTACAGTGCAGCGACGCCAAAGGCCGCCAGGATGGCAACACCCTCTATCATTAACAAAACGCCCAGAATTTTAAATATGATTTTTAGGTTGAGCATTGCCGGGATACTGGTGGAGTTTATTTAAAGAATTTTTCTAATTTCCGGATTGCTGTTGGAAGAGCAAAAACAACCACCTTGTCTCCCGGCAGGATCAGGGTTTCTCCCGTGGCAACAAAGGCACTGTTCCCCCGGATAATACCTCCAATGGTCAGGTCAACGGGCAGGGACAGCTCTTTGAGGGCCTTGTTGGTGATTCTGGAATCTTCCCGGGCAATGAACTCAAAAACTTCTGCCTCGGAGGCTGTTAGGCATTTGGCCTGGGCAACTTCGGCTCCCAGCGTATATTTGTATATGTAGCTGGCTGCAATCAGCTTCTTGTTGATCAGGCTTCCGATGTCCATGCTTTCCGCAATTCCCATGAAATCAATGTTCTCCACCTCGGCCACCGTCCGTTTTATGCCCAGTTTTTTTGCCAGGTGGCAGGATAAGATGTTGGTCTCCGAATTGCCGGTGACGGCAATAAAGGCGTCCATGCGTTCGAGGCGTTCTTCCCGGAGCAGGTCCAGGTTGCGTCCGTCTCCGTTTATGACCAGTACATGCTCAAAACGATCGGCAATTTCCTGGCAACGCTGCTTGTCCGATTCGATAATCTTGATGTTGTAATGGTCGCCCAGCCGCTCCATGGTTTTCTGTGCGATGCGGCTTCCTCCTAGCATCATGATATTACGCACGGGAAATATTTCTTTTCCCGTAAGTTCGAACACCTTGTTCTGACAGCCTCTGGTTGTGAAGAAAAAGATGATGTCTCCGTTGCGGATATAGTCTTTCCCGTGTGGAATAAGGGTGGTACTCGACCGGTTGATGGCCACAGCTCTGGCTTCAGAGTTGACCTGGGAAAGCTCTTCAAATTGCTTGTTCAGAATAGGCGCATTTTCGCGTATTTTAATCCCCATCAGGATCAGTTTTCCACCTGAAAACTCAATCAGTTGACGGGTTCCCACCTGCTTGACCGAGGAGGCAATTTCTTTTCCTGCCAGACTTTCCGGGTAGATCAGTTCGTCTACTCCCAGACTTTTGAGTTTTTCCTTGTTTTTTTCCTTAAGGTATTCCCCGTTGTTGATGCGGGCCACTGTGCGCTGGGCTCCCATATCTTTGGCCAGGATACAGGTCATGATGTTACGTTCTTCAT
>JBFWIL010000207.1:0-4737 GCA_050256015.1 Mangrovibacterium sp.
GCCACTTCTCCTCTTTTATTGTTAGGAATATCAACTCCGACTATACGAGCCATATTAAAAAATTTTTACAAAGTTAATTAATTATCCTTGACGCTGTTTGAACTTGGGATTCTTTTTACTGATCACATACAAACGGCCTTTCCTGCGTACGATCTTGCAGTCGGCACTGCGCTTCTTTATGGATACTCTTACTTTCATCTGTTTATTTTTTCATGTAACGCTTCCGCATAATGCAATACAGCGTCAGTTTTTATACCTAAATGTGATTCGCCCCTTGGTCAGGTCATAAGGTGACATTTCCACCTTTACCCGATCGCCGGGCAGAATTTTGATATAATGCATACGCATCTTTCCAGAGATATGCGCCGTAATCACATGACCATTTTCCAGTTCCACCCGGAACATGGCATTGGACAGGGCTTCGATAATTGTTCCGTCTTGTTCTATTGAAGGCTGTTTCGCCATAAATCTATCTCGTTTTAATATTCTGACGGGAATTTCCGATTCCCGCAAACCGCCTTCCCGAAGGAAAGCCGGATCCATTTAATACATTGCTGCACCGCCTCCGGTACGCCCCTTAATTCGTCCTGACTTCATCAATCCGTCATAATGACGCATCAGCAGATGGCTCTCAATTTGCTGAAGGGTATCCAGCACCACACCGACCAGGATTAGCAGCGAAGTTCCCCCGTAAAAGTAGGCAAACTGGGTGCTGATTCCGGCCATCATGGCAAAAGCAGGCAAAATGGTCACAATTCCCAGAAAAATCGATCCGGGGAGCGTGATGCGTGACATGACTGTATCCAGAAACTCGACCGTCCTTTTCCCTGGTTTCACGCCCGGAATAAAACCGCCGTTCTTCTTCATGTCTTCAGCCATCTGAACAGGATTCACCGTGATTGCCGTATAAAAATAGGTAAACACAACAACCAAAAGAAACTGCGTCAGATTGTACCAAAACCCGGTATGATTCGACATGGCAGCCGCAAAACCGCTCACACCATCAGAATTGGTAAACCCGGCAATAGTGATTGGGACAAACATAATAGCCTGGGCAAAAATAATCGGCATCACTCCGGCAGCATTTACTTTTAGCGGAATATACTGCCGTACCCCTCCGTACTGTTTGTTGCCAACGATCCTTTTGGCATACTGAACCGGAATCCGTCTGGTTCCCTGAACCAACAGGATACTGCCCATGAATACCAGAAACAAAATCACAAACTCCAGAAGGAACATCACCAGACCACCGCCCTGCTGTTCAAGCCTGGAAACAAACTCGGCGAAGACAGCAAACGGAAGACGGGCAATAATACCGATCATGATAATCAGGGAAATACCATTCCCGATTCCCCTGTCGGTAATACGTTCTCCCAGCCACATTACAAACATCGAACCGGCTGTCAGGATAATAGTGGAGCTCAGCTTGAATATCCACCCGCTCAAAGCAAAGGCCTCAGCAGGCAGCTGATAACTCAGATTGGCCAGATACGCCGGTGCCTGGAAAAGCAGAATGATAACGGTCAGATATCGGGTTATCTGATTGATCTTTCTTCTTCCCGATTCCCCCTCCTTCTGCAGACGCTGAAAATACGGGACGGCTATTCCCAACAGCTGAATGACAATAGAAGCAGAAATGTAAGGCATAATCCCTAAAGCAAAAATGGAAGCATTTGAAAAAGCCCCTCCCGAGAACATATCCAGCAACCCCAGCAACCCATCTGAGGTCTGTTGTTTTAACTGTCCCAACTGAGCCGGGTCAATTCCGGGCAAAGCGATAAACGATCCCAAACGATAGATCAGCAGAAAAAATAAGGTAATCCCGAGTCGGATTCTTAAATCCTCGATCTTGTAAATATTCTTTAGGGTTTCGATCAGTTTTTTCATTTGTCAGTTTTTTGTATCAAATATCAGTTATCGGAATCGGATCTGCTGACAAACGGAGCATTCAGAGAACGTCCGCGGGCAACATCAACAGGTAAAATCCCGCACATCTGCTATACGGTTTCCGCGCTTCCTTCGAGCTTTTCAATAGCTTCCCGGGCACTTCCGGAAAAGGCATGGGCTTTAATCTGCAGTTTAAGTTTCAGTTCGCCTTTACCCAAAATTTTCACCCGGTCGTTCCTGGAAACCAGACCGGCTTCAATAAGGGTCCGGACATCCACCTTCTGCAGGTTTTTCCGTTCAGCCAGATCCTGTATCGTACTCAGATTGACTGCTTTATATTCAACCCGGTTGACATTGTTGAATCCGAATTTCGGGACCACCCGCTGCAAAGGCATCTGTCCGCCTTCAAAACCGCGGGTCCGGCTGTAGCCTGACCTCGACTGGGCTCCTTTATGCCCCCGGGTGGAAGTGCCCCCGTAACCGGAACCCTGGCCACGGCCAATACGTTTTCTCTTTTTTACGGATCCAGCCGCAGGTTTAAGATTACTTAAATCCATTATTCAATATGTTTAAATCGTTTCAACTTTGACTAAATGCTTCACCTTGTTAATCATGCCCAGAATCTGGGGAGTGGCTTCATGCTCAACCGTGTAATTCAACTTTTTAATGCCGAGTGCCTCTATAGTGGCTTTCTGGCTCTTGTTAGAACCAATAATGCTCTTAACCTGTGTTATTTTTATTTTAGCCATCTTTCTTATCCTTTAAATACCTTTTCCATTGAAACACCTCTGTGTTGTGCCACCGTATAGGCATCCCGGAGCTCGGTCAGGGCGGTCATGGTTGCCTTAACCAGGTTGTGCGGGTTGGACGACCCTTTGGATTTGGCCAGAATGTCATGAATTCCCACACTTTCCAGTACAGCACGCATCGCACCCCCGGCCTTAACCCCGGTTCCGTGGGTAGCCGGTTTGAGGAATACCTGCGCCCCTCCGAATTTAGCCACCTGTTCATGTGGAATGGTTCCCTTGTACACGGGAATCTTAACCAGATTCTTCTTGGCTGCATCAACGCCTTTGGCTATGGCCGAAGTCACTTCACTGGCCTTACCCAGTCCCCAGCCTACAATGCCGTTTTCATCACCGACAACAACGATGGCCGAGAAACTGAAGGTTCTGCCTCCTTTGGTTACTTTCGTGACCCGGTTAATGGCCACTAACCGGTCTTTCAGTTCAATATCTGCTGTTTTAACTTTCTTGATATTTCCTGCCATAATCATTAAAATTTAAGGCCGCCTTCCCTGGCAGCATCAGCTAATTGTTTAACTCTACCGTGGTACAAATAACCATTGCGGTCAAATACAACCGTTGTAATTCCGGCTGTCAATGCTTTATCTGCCAATGCTTTTCCCACCCGTGCAGCCTGCTGGCATTTATTCCCGTCTGCAGCTCCGACTTCTTTATCCAGCGAGGAAACTGCCAGTAAAGTGGAACCGTTAATGTCGTTGATCAATTGGGCATAAATCTGCTTATTGCTTCTGAAAACACTCAGACGAGGTTTTTCAGCCGTACCGGAAACAATCTTCCGGATTCTCATCTTGATCCTGTATCTTCTTTCTTGTTTCGTTAAAGCCATGGTTTCAAATTTTACTATTTAGCACCTGCTGATTTACCGGCTTTGCGACGCAAAATTTCACCCACGAACTTAACCCCTTTGCCTTTGTAAGGCTCCGGAGCACGGAAGGATCTGATTTTTGCGGCAACCTGGCCGATAAGCTGCTTGTCACAACTCTTCAGTGTTATAATCGGGTTACTACGCTTATCGGTTACGGCATCCACCTTAACTTCCGCAGGAAGCTCCAGGAAAATGTGATGTGAATACCCCAAAACCAGGTCCAGCAATTGCCCCTGATTTTCGGCACGGTATCCAACGCCCACCAGTTCCAGTTTCTTCTCGTACCCCTGGGAAACCCCTACAACCATATTGCGAATAAGCGAGCGGTAAAGCCCGTGCATGGCCCTGTGCCGTTTCTGATCCGTAGGCCTTTTGACAAGCACCTGGCTTCCCCCCACAACAATTTCAATTTCAGGATTGACCTGCTGGCTCAGCTCGCCCAGCTTGCCTTTTACCGTTACGGTATTGTCCTGGCTCACACTTACGGTCACCCCGGCAGGAATTTCAATTGGTAATTTACCTATTCTTGACATTGTTCTTCCTCCTTTTTAATATACGTAACACAAGACTTCACCACCGATTCCCAATGTCCGGGCTTCCTTGTCGGTCACAACACCCCGGGAAGTCGATAAGATGGCAATTCCCAGACCGTTCAGCACACGGGGAATATTTTCGCTGTCGCAGTATCGCCGCAAACCCGGTTTACTGATCCTGTTAATGGCTTTAATTGCAGGCACCTTCGTCTCAGGATGATATTTCAGGGCAATTTTGATGTTTCCCTGATAGTTCACTTCTTCTTCAAATTTATAATTCAGAATGTAACCCTTATCCTTCAGGATACGGGTCATCTCCTTTTTTATGTTTGAGGCAGGGATATCGACTACACGGAGTTTGGCTTTCTGAGCATTCCGTATACGTGTCAGATAATCTGCTATAGGATCTGTAATCTTACTCATTACTTTTGTTTTAAAAATTACCAACTAGCCTTTTTAACTCCGGGAATCAATCCCGCAGATGCCATTTCCCGGAAGTTAATCCTGCTAATGCCAAACTGACGCAGGTAACCTTTCGGACGTCCTGTCAACTTGCACCGGTTGTGCAGTCTGACCCGCGAAGAATTTCTGGGCAGTTTCTGCAGACCAATATAGTCGCCTTCTGCTTTAAGTCTGGCTCTTTTCG
>JBFWIL010000208.1:0-4701 GCA_050256015.1 Mangrovibacterium sp.
TTGTTTGTTTAATCTTCGCCTTCGCGCTTTGCCAGCCACACCAGGGACACCCATCATTCAAAAGTTCATCTTTGGGGACTCTCTTTCCGCACTGGGGACATTCTTCCTTTTCTTTTTCAGCCGTCTTCCAGGCAGAAGTCTCCGTATTTGTTCCCGATGGAAATTCCAATCCGTATTTGGCGGCTGTCTCAAAAGAAGCCAATGCTGCTCTTACCTTTATGCCAAGCAATTCAACACCGGCAACAGAAACAGTAATATCGGCATTAATCACCAACCCTTTATCCAAAATACGGTCGATTACATCAACCAGCGTTCCGCTTGAATTCCTTTCTGCCTGTAATGCCATTTTCTCCTGTCTTAATTAATTCTTTTAATAAATTATCCATCAGGCATGGTGATGTTCAAGGATGAGGTAACGGTCAACCAATTCCTCAACCAGATTACGCACCCGTTCCTGGTTTGTCTTTGATCCGATCCGGCTTGTTTCTGAAGTAAGGATATCCTGACATATTCTCCGGAACAGGGTACCGGACCGGGAGGGTGTTGTATTCATAACACTCAGCGTTTTGGCGATCATGATACAAGCCCTGACGGTAGGATCGAATTCCGTTTTCCCGGACTCGCGCAAGCTTCTGACAACATGAACAATTGTTTCAGCCTCTTCGTAAGGCAGGTTCGACTTAGCCATCGTGATCCGTAATTCCGTATCAAAATCAAAATGATCGACATCCAGGGTAACCATCCGGTCGCGTAAGGCATCCTGCGTCCGGTTCACGCCGGCATATTCTTCAGGGTTAGACGTAAAAATGGCACAAAAATCAGGATGTACCGATAAATATGAATTTCCCCCGGAAGTTGCCGAGGTACTCATCATTCGTTCCTGAAGAATGGGAAGTAAAATATTGTTTGCTTCGGGACGTGAGCGTGTAAACTCGTCATAAATGAGTGTAAAACCATGCATTACAGCCAGTGTCAACCGGTTGTTCACCCATTGTTTGGTCATATCTTCCTCGTATTTATGGACAGTATGAACAAACCGGTCGTCGATCTTCCGGAACCTGTAACCTTGTTCTCCCCCGATCAGATCCGAAGTTTTAAACTCGGCATCTCCGTGAATGATCACTACAGGACGGCCAAGTTTGCCGGCCAGATGCATCGCGATCGTTGTTTTTCCGGTTCCCGAAGGTCCTCTGAAATGAACAGGAAAGCCCGCTTTAATATAAGTTTGCGCCCGGCTTGTAATATCTTTCACATAATCTGTTTCAACAAAATCGGGAAGCGGAGATAGTTCGAGTACAGTATTTTGTTCATGCATCATTTTCTAACTTTTGTGTTTATATCTGGTTACTGGTTTAACTTTATCTTATTTGTCCTTGCCCCCGGAGCACGGTGCCCCCATAGCCGCGGGTTGAACTGTGTTTTAAATTCCGTGCCTGCAAATTCCTTCATTCTTTCATGACGACTCCTTTTCCTTTGCAAGTGGTACAGGGCAAATGGTCACCGGAACGTCCGCTGCCATGACATGCCGGACAAATCAAATTCCCGGGACTGTAAACCCGGCCTTTCCCCAGACACACGATACAGGCAACCCTTGCGCCCAATGGATTTTTCCCGGTACCGGAACAAAAAACACATGGGTTGGATGGTTCTTCGACCTCAATCATACCGGTTCCCTTACAGACCAAACAAACCGCTTCTTCCGAAAGCAACCCGTAGTAGTCGGTTCCGGTACCGTTACAATAAGCACATCTAAAAGTTTTTGTCATCTGAATTTTATGACTGGTTATTTCAAAATCCCCGGAATTACCCTGCACAACCGAAGTAATGGGGGTAACATTTCCACGGTTCCTGTTAAAAGTCTGCCGCCTGGACGGTACTGAGGGAATTTCGTTGTCCCGGGAACCGCTTATTGACATCATAACCGGGATTATTCCATTTTCCCGTTTTTTGCTGTTGGAAAATATGCCCGGTCCAATTTGGTGATCTTTCCTTCCTCCAGCAATTTCTTACATATATATCCGATCCTCATTCGTTGTTCTCCCAAAGGTTCTTCCATCTCCGAGACTTTTACTCCCCCAGGATGGGCGTTTACATACATCAAAATTTTTTCATCAAGGTTTTTTTCCTTTGGGATATCCGGATTCAGTTCTTCCCCCTTCTCTGTTTTTTCATCGTCCGGATAATGCATATCGGTCACAGCCGGTGTTTTTTCCTTCTCTTCTTTTTTACCTGCAGGAGCCTGTTTCTGATCAGTAACAGTAGCAGTTGCTGTTTTTGGTGCAGGAGACGTAAAACTGTTCTTTATCCGTGCAATCGCTGCCGACAGGTCCTGCCATTCACCGGCTGCCTGAATACGGTTTTGTTCCAGATTATTTAAAAGACCGGCAATCGAGGCTTGAATCTCCGCTACCCGGTGACGGATTTCCCCCATGGATTGATCGAATTCATCCAGTCTCTTCCGATCATTTTCCGACAGGCTTTGCCGTGACTGCATCAATTCCTTTCTAAGAGTCCGGGCCATTTCAAAGTTTTCCTTACCAATTTCCGTCAACCGGTCGTGGAATGCTTTTAACAAAGTCCGGGTATAATTAACACGTTCTTCCAGATTTGCATTCAGATCATTACGCATATCTTTCGACATTTGCATATGTTTATCTGCATACTTTTTGAGAAGATTATCCGTATCAGCAATGATTTTTCTTACGTCATTTTTCGACCTGTTGATCTCATCCTGAATATTCTTTTTCAGAAGATCAAAGTCTTTCAGCCGGTCTTCTTCCTGTTTTTGCCTCCCGGCATGTGCCTGTGCAAATTCTTCTTTCAGTTCTTCAGCCATCCTGCCACGTGACTCCGAAAAACTTCCGAGCAGACTGACTGTGGATTGCTGAATATCATGTACCTCCTTTTGAACGGCTGAAATCAGTTCCCGGATTCCTGACATTAAATTTCCAAAGGCATTTAACCGGTCAGTTTCCCCTTTGTTCAAATTGTTATGCAACGTCACGGCACCTGCATGCAAATTATCTGCCATCTCGAGATGGCTCTTCCTGAATTGATCGAGGGTTTTTTGAACCTCAGATACCAATTCTTCATTTTCCTTAAGCCGTTGCTGATATTCCTCCGCTCTTTTTTTATACGAAGTCAATATCTCTTCTTTCAGTTTTTTCATGTCGTTTGCTAATCCCATTTTATTTTTCTCCTATCAGATTTCTACCTGAAAAACAGGTATAGTTAAAATTCGTTTAGATTCAGCTTAAATCATTTCACTTAGCAGGTCACGATGTACTTCTTTTACATCCTGAATAAATATTTGACCTCCTTTGGCCAGAAGCATTTTTAATTTTTCGATCGTTTTTTGATGCATATACTGATAATCACGTAATTGACGGATGACCCTTTCCTTCTTTGTTTCCAATTCCCGGGAAATCCGGTTCAGCTCCTGCCGGAACGTGTTTATTTTTTCGCGATTATCGTGATGAAAATTATTTTTTATTTCAGGAATACCGTTTTCCAGAAGTTGTATCATAACCTTTTGTTCATCAATGAACTGACAGAAATATTTTTCAGCTTCCCGTTCTTTTTCATCAAGTTTATTCAGAATGTCACTCATCATCCGGTTATAGTCTTTCTTACGCAGAGACACGTTTCTTGCCAGATTCTCCTGCAACTGTGAATTGATCTTATTACGTTCCGTTTTGTAATCCTTAAGCGAATTGTTAAAATCATTTAACAGATTAAAAGAGGATTGTGTGATCGCTTCTGATTTAAAAAAAACACTTTCAATGCTCCTGATCCTGGATTCGTATGAATAAATTAAACTTTCAATAAAATCGTTTGCATTGGTTACCGGCTCTGTTTCCATTGAATATTCATTTGAGTTGATACGTCAGCAGGCAGATTAAGGATTCCTGGTAATTCATGCTTCTCCTGAAATTCATCAGACAAGGATGTTTTAGCAAGAAATCACTTCAGTTTTTGATTACGCCTGCATTATGCAGCCTTTGCAGTTAATCCGATTGCTTCTGCATACTTCAGATAAGTCTCAACAGATGCAACAACTACTCTAGCTTCAATTGCAAGCAGTTCGATACCTACTAAAGATACCCTTACCCATGCGTCAACAACTACTCCTTTGTCAAGGATACGGTCGATCACTTCAACGAGGCTTGATGAGCCAATGGTCTTTTCTACTGCCATTTTAATAAATTTTAAAAGTTATTTGATTCCTGTACTTTATTTAAGGGACAGGCTTACCTTCTGAGCTGCCGCTTTTCAATCTATGTGCCATATTTGTATATACATAATAAAAGAATCGAAAACGACCAGATTAAACAATTCAGGAACAAAACCTTATATGTTTTTTTTTAAAAAAACAGCACAATTAATAACGATACCTTAAGCCAAGGCGGAGAGTCGAAAAATACGCACAGTTGTGCGTATTTTTAGTAAATGAATATTTGCCTGTTCGATACCCTATCTTTGATTATGGTTGACAAAACATTCAGGTCATGGTGTCGTTCTTTTTAATGGCAATACCGTACTTTTTCATTTTCCGGATGAGCGAATCCCGGGTAATTCCAAGCAGATCTGCAGCCGCAGTCTGATTGTAACCATTTTTTTTTAATGCTGCATGAATCATCTTTTTTTCAAGTTCTTTCAGGTTATAGGAATTCATTGCCGGAGCAGAAGGCCGATTGACCC
>JBFWIL010000209.1:0-4700 GCA_050256015.1 Mangrovibacterium sp.
AGGAGTGAAACAAAAACCTGTGGAAAAGTAAAAACAGGACTTCATTATGAAAAATAAAAACCAGAGAAAAGATTTTTCGGCAGATCCCTCTGGTAAAATTGCCGACTTTATGGACAGACACTATTTAGCAACGGATTATCGCTGAATTTCTTTTTCTTCCCTTTTTTTGGTAAAAGGGCATCTTCTGGGATATTCCACGTTTTACCAGTAAGGAAAGCGCCTTCTATTTTACCTGTGGCGCAATAGTTACGGGCGGTTCTTTCCGGTATATCCCATTTTTTTGCGTATTCATTAACTGAAATGTATCTCATAATCCATATTTAGTCACATAAATTGCCCCTACCGGCAAAATACACATTAAAAATAGTCAATAAATAAACAATTCTTGCCGATACCGGCAGTTTTATCTATTTGTAGATTGGATGAATTGCATATAAGGATATATGCAAAGAAACAGCTTACACAAACATATTTTTGAGTAAATATTGCTTCTGAGCTTCGTATTTTTCCAATAATTGTTTTTCACAAACTACCTTTTGTCCTATCAAAGAAAGGATGTTAGTAATCTTTCGTTGTTCTTGTTTTGAGGAAATGCTAATATAAATGTAATTGAAAGTATTCGGGCTAATTGAGAATACTTTTGTTCCCTGGGCTAATCTTCTGACTTGGTGGCGAAATAATTTTGAAGAAAAAGCATAACCTTTAAACCCGGTTATGGTGATATTAAGTTTGTCCCGTCCATGAACCGTATGTAACCCACAAACATTTTTTTTACTGCCGCAATTACAGAACTAGACACATTTTGCGACATCATTTGTATCCTCAGAAGCATCGGCAAACGCAATATCTCCATCCTGACTGGACATAACGAATAGTTGTTGGGGACAAAATCAGCTTTTATGTTAGGAAAGATGTATTCGGCTGAATTCATTTGAGATAAATTTCCCTGATGAATTAAGTATACTTTTAAGTTGAAAAAAACACTTGATTCGCATATATTATGCGCAAGTACGTGATTGTCCGGAGCGTCAGTCAGGCGATCGGGGCGGTGAAAGAATATCTGAAATAACTTTGTTGTGATGATGAAAATGGAAAATTCAGAACAGGTCGGAATGGGTGCCGGTTTCCATCAAGAGGATGATAAGCTGCCGGTCGTTTTGTTCCCAGGTCATAAGCCAATCCGGTTCGATGTGACATTCCCACAGGCCGGCATACTTCCCTTTAAGTTTGTGTGGCTTATACTGGGCAGGCAATTGCCCGGTTTCCTGAAGAATTTTAATGGCTTCCCTAAGCTTAGGAATATCATAATTCCTTTTGTCGCAAAGCCTAAGGTCTTTTTTGAACTTATTGGTGTAGATGATGGAATACATTATCCAAGACATTGTCTGATCAGATCGTCAGCATCTTTGGCACGGAAGACCCGGCCCTGCCTGACATCTTCCAGCGCTTCTTCCAGCCCCGGACGCTTTTTGTCATGGGAGAAAACGGTCACAGCCTTCGATTTTCCAAGCATTGCGGCCAGTCTTTTGCCCTCTTTTGTCTTTTCGTTGATCTTTATCGTGTATGTTGCCATGACTTGTTTGATTTACTGCAAAATTAGTAATATGGAAAGAAAAAACAAAATCAGACCCGGCCAACCACCGGGTCTTTTATTGTTCATCAAAAATTATGCACAAAAATCTGCGAAAATTATATAACGAAAAAGTTACCGGGGTGGGGAATTTTCCCTGCGTTTATGTGTTGTTTTGCCTGAGGGCCGAGCGGACTATAGCAAGCCGGAAACAGCTGCAGGGGTCTCCTTTGTCCGGGTGTTGACAGTTGGTGTAAAATATTCTATAAGCTTTTACATCAGGTGTTTACAAATTAGGCGTGTCCAGGCACGAAAAGTAGGAAATGTGTAATTCTGATTTCACTGTGATTTCACCGGAAAGAAAAAAGAGCTACGACATTGATCGTAACTCTTTGATTTTTAGTAGCGAGAGCGGGGCATGATCCCGCGACCTCATGATTATGAATCATGCGCTCTAACCAGCTGAGCTACCTCGCCATCTTTGGTTTTTGCGGTGCAAAGATAATGTTTTATTTTTTTCAGGCATAATGATTCCTGTGAAAAGAATGATCCGCCTTCCGATAAAATTGCTTATTTCTTTCAGAATGTTTATCTTGCCCGAAACAATGAAAAAATGAGCCAACGATCCATGATCGAACTGGAATATCCAATAAATTGTTCTCCGGCTGTATTGTGTCACAGATTGAATACTGCAGCGGGTTTGGCTGAGTGGTTTGCCGATGATGTCCGGGTCAAAGGCAACAGGTTTACCTTTGTCTGGGACAGTTTCGAACAAACTGCAGAAATGGTTCAGAGCCGTGACGGGAAGTGCATTCGTTTTAACTGGATTGATGAAGAAGAAGGTTATTTTGAGTTCCGGATCAGCAAGGATGAGCTTACCGGTGATGTTTCGCTGATGGTTATTGATACGGCTGAAGACGGGGAAGAGGAAGCTGTTGAATTATGGAATTCACAGATTGCTGATTTAAAGAGGAATCTGGGCTGCTGAGCTGTTCTTGTATCAAAAAAATCATCTGTTTTTTTCCGGTATTTCTTCCAGGTATGGCTATTTCTCCAAAATAACTTAGTTTTGCAGGTGCTTGCTGGATAAACCGGATTTTTCGGGATATACATGCAATGAGGCTAATTTTAGGTTGGATCGGGTAAATTATGAACATGTGAAGCGCTTGCATCAATTCATATTAAAAGGTTTTCTTGGGCCGTTTTTTATGACCTTTTTCATTTGTGTCTTCGTCCTGCTGATGCAGTTTCTTTGGAAGTACATTGATGATATGGTAGGCAAAGGACTGGAGTGGAATATTATTTTTGAATTGCTTTTTTATGCTTCGCTGGCTTTGGTCCCTATGGCTTTCCCGTTGGCTATGCTGCTGGCCTCCATCATGTCGTTCGGGGATATGGGTGAAAATTATGAGCTGGTGGCTATGAAAGCTTCGGGTATTTCCCTTTTCCGGATAATGCGTCCGCTGATTGTTGTGGCTGTTTGTCTGTGTCTGTTTGCTTTTTACTTCTCGAACCATATTCTTCCCAAAACCAATTTGAAATTTACGGCTTTGATGCTCAGTGTTAAACGCCAGAAACCGGAAATGGTCATAAAGGAAGGGGTGTTTACGAATGATATAGACGGATACAGTATTAAGGTTGACAGGAAAAGCCGGACCACAAACATGCTTTATGATATTCTGGTGTATGATCATACGGACAACCGGGGAAATGTATCGGTAACCATGGCCGATTCGGGATACATGAAAATATCGGAGGACAAAAAATTTATGGTCATGACCCTGTTTGACGGGGAAACAGCCGTTGATCAGGAAGAGAACGAACGGGGACGCATGAAAAGTTATCCTTTTCAGCGGACCCGCTTTGCCAGGCAGGTGGTTACCGTTCCGCTGCGCGGATTTGATTTTAAACGTACGGACGAGAATATGCTTCGGAGTGCTTACCGGATGATGAATCTTGCTCAACTGGCCCGTTCCGAAGATTCCCTGTACCTGGATTACCGCTTGCGTGTGCGGCGTTTTGCTGTTGGTTTGCAGTACAACAGCATGGTGGAAAAATCGATTCTGGGTATTAGTCATCCGACCGATTCGCTCAGGACGTATCAGCCGTTTGCTGCGGATACTGCGGTTGATTACCGGGAGATATACAACGAGCGGGATCCGCTGGAACAGCGTCAGATTTTTACTTCGGCTCTGGAAAATGCCCGCTCCAACAAGCAACGTATTGACCAGAATGTCAATGAGCTTTATTCGCTGAAGAAAAATCTTAATAAATATTCGATGGAAAAACATCGCAAGTTTACCTGGTCTGTGGCCTGTGTCATTTTTTTCTTTATCGGGGCTCCACTGGGAGCGATAATCCGGAAGGGAGGAATGGGTATGCCGGTGGTGGTTTCCATTTTGCTGTTTATCTCTTATTATATGGTCTCGATCGTTGGAGAAAAGTTTGCCCGGGAAGATGTGTGGAATATGACCGGAGGTATGTGGTTCTCCACGCTGATTTTCCTTCCGGTCGGGCTGTTCCTGACCTATAAGGCGGTACATGATTCCGGTTTACTGAACCTGGAAACGTATCAGTATCAGCTGAAACGGCTCCGCCATTTTATCCTGGACCGGTTTAACCAATCAGAAAAATCAGGACATGAGAATTCTGCAGCTGTCCAGTAAAGTACCCTGGCCCCCCAAAGACGGTGAGTCAATTGCCATTTTGACCCTTTCAAAAGGATTTTTTCTGCATGGTCACCAGGTGACCGTACTGGCGATGAATACGCACGATCGCCGGGTGGACGCCGATGAGTTACCGGAACATCTGGCTGCTGAAATCGATTTCCGCCTGGTGGATGTCCCGGGGAAAATAACATTCCGCCGTGTTTTCCGAAATGCCTTTATGCCCGATCTTCCCCTGCATGCAGAACGCTGTATCTGCAATGAATACAGGGAAGCTCTGGGGAGTCTGCTGTGCAGTCAGTCTTTTGATGTCATTCAGTTGGAAGGTCTTTACCTTTGTCCGTACATCCCGCTGATCCGGCAGTACAGTAGGGCACTGATTGCTTACCGGGTACATAACATTGATCATGAGATCTGGCAACATGCCCTGAAGCAAAAAGGTATACGGAAATTAATATATCTGC
>JBFWIL010000210.1:0-4629 GCA_050256015.1 Mangrovibacterium sp.
CTCCAAAGACCAGCGCTGGGCTTACTATGAAGCAATACAGGCAGATATTTTTGACCACATTCTGGCCATCCTGCCTGAATTCGGATTGCGTATCTTCCAGAATCCAAGCGGACATGACCTGAACGGAATCGTGAACAGGCAACAGCATGCCCACTGATCCAGTCCGGATAAGGGGAAATATCATTGAGAAATATAAAAAAATATACTACATTTGCTGGCCGTAAAAATCTATACAGCAACATTTCAAATTAATGCAAAACACCCGCAGCAATTTTCAATTAACAGTTACTACAGGAAAAAGGCTTGTTAATTGTTGTTTTTTTTTACCTTTACATGTCAATCTTAAAAAGGATTTTTATTTACAATGAATATGATGAACCAGGATTATATTGAACCCCTGCCGCAAATTGATGAACTTGATGAAAAGATACTCAAGCTGATTACCAGGAATGCCCGCATTCCCTTTCTGGAAGTTGCACGGGAATGCGGTGTTTCCGGGGCTGCCATTCACCAGCGCGTGCAGCGTCTGCTCAATCTGGGGGTTGTTTCGGGCAGTGAATTTATTGTCAATCCGTCCAAGCTGGGATACAACACCTGCGCCTATATGGGAATTTACCTGGACAAAGCCAAATACCATACCCAGGTAGCCGATGCCCTGCAGAAAATTCCGGAAGTAGTGGAGTGCCATTACACCACCGGGCAATACGCTATCTTCATCAAGGTGCAAACCAAAACCAACAAGCATCTCAAACGGATTATCGATGAAGAGTTCCAGGAAATTGAAGGCATCTCACGCACCGAAACCTTTATCTCCCTGGGTATGGATTTTAAACGACAGGTTCCCATTAAATAATAAGCATACAACTGTATTTGCATCCATCCCGTCCTGCTCACAGCTTATTCATGCCTGTATTCAAAATCGTAAGATTCCCGATGCTGACTGATGTCCAGCCCGGTTTCCTCGGCCCGGTCGGAAACCCTTAAGCGAACAACCAGATCCGTTATTTTGTACATCAGCATGGATCCCCCGAAGGTAAAAACCCCCACAATCAGCAATGCCAGCATATGAAACAGGAAGGTGGTTGTCTCACCATGGATCAGTCCGCCCTCCCGGGCAAATACCGCCGTCATGATCATCCCCACAATTCCCCCCATACCATGAGCAGGAAATACGTCAAGCGTATCGTCCAACTTGGTTCTTGAACGCAGCGCAATGGCAAAATTACTGACCAGGGCTGCCGTCACTCCGATACAGATGCTGGCCCCCACACTCACAAAACCGGCGGCCGGGGTAATGGCCACCAGGCCTACTACCAGACCGATAGCCGCCCCCATGCCACTGGGTTTTTTCCCCTTGGCCATATCGTAAAACAAATAAGCCAGCATAGCTGCGGCCGAAGCCGTGTTGGTATTCATCAGGGCCAGTGCGGCCGTACTGTTAGCCGCCAGGGCCGAACCCGCATTAAACCCAAACCAGCCAAACCAAAGCATGCCTGCTCCAAGCAATACATACGGTATGTTGGCAGGACGGCATTCCTTCCCGTAATCCGTTCTTTTCCCCAAGAAAATCGCTCCGGCCAGTGCCGCAAATCCCGCCGACATATGAACCACGGTTCCTCCGGCAAAATCAAGCACCCCCCAGTTACGTAAAAAACCGTTCGGATGCCAGGTCCAGTGACACAGGGGAGCATAAATAAACAGGGAAAACAGGACCATGAAAAGCATATAGGCCCGGAAACGGACACGCCCGGCAAAAGAGCCCGTAATCAGGGCCGGGGTAATGATGGCAAACTTAAGCTGAAACATAGCAAACACTGCAAAGGGAATGGTCGGACTCAGATCCGGATGTGTTGCACCGTTAACCCCCCGAAACATAAAATAAGTCAGCGGATTCCCAATCAAGCCTACTCCTTCCGGCCCGATGCTGTCTCCAAAAGAAAGGCTGAAACCCACAACTACCCAGAGCACACTAATGATGCCCATCGCAATAAAACTTTGCAAGATGGTGGAAATAATGTTCTTCGGATGAACCATTCCCCCGTAAAAAAAAGCCAGTCCGGGTGTCATCAGCAAAACCAGGGCCGTGGCGGTAAGCATCCACGCCACATCGCCCGGGTTCAACGCCGGATCATCTGCCACAAATACTCCGCCCTTTGTAAAAACACCAAGCAAACTAACAAAGATCAGCAACAGCATGATCAGTAACCCGCGTAATTTATTCTTTTTCATCTGTTTTTTATTTAACCAAGTAAAAAATCTGTACTAAACTTATTTCCTTTTTTTGTTCGGATATCAACGGGAGAAACTGTGTCATTTTTACAGAATTAAATAAAAATGGGCACAAATAAACACTATTACATTAACTTTAATGTCTTTTTGATATCAAAACATTCGCAAATATATCAAAAATTTATTCATATAAAAACATTAATTTCTTTTTGACACACAACGGAAGATCAGAACATACTGCAGAATTTAAAAACGCTGCCCGGTAGCAAACACAGACTTCCGGACCGAGGCATGCAGAATCATTTTTATTCACCGATTTTCTTTTTCGGAAAACTAAATTTTACTTACTTTTGATCCATATTCCAGTAAAATGATCAAAAAAATGACACTACGTAATAATTTGGATCAAATAGACTTACACATCCTGGACATTATTACTAAAAATGCCCGGACCCCTTTTAAAGATGTTGCAACAGAAGTGGGTGTTTCACGCGCAGCCGTACACCAACGTGTAAACCGGATGATTGAAATGAAAGTGATTACCGGTTCCGGTTATCAGATTGATCCCCGGAAGGTGGATTTTAAAACCTGCACCTATGTAGGGGTATTCCTGGAAAAAGGCAGTTTTTACGACAGTGTTGCCGCCCGGCTAAGTGAAATTGAAGAAATTGTGGAATGTCATTACATTACCGGAGCCTATGCCATTTTTGTCAAGGTCTACGCCCGGGACAACGAACATTTAAAGGAAATCCTGAGCAACCAGATCCAGAAGATTCAGGGTATCTCCAGCACAGAAACATTTATCTCCCTGGAAGAAACCTTCAAGCGTCAGGTACCGATCAACTCCTGAGCGCCTCTCGCTGACGGACAGCTTCATAGGCAAGAACGCCGGCAGCCACGGACACATTAAGCGACCGGATTTTTCCCAGGATGGGGATGGAGACCCGCTGGTCGGACAGTTCCAGCAATGCGCGGTCAATACCTTTGTCCTCCGCTCCCATAATTAAAGCCACCGGTCCGGTAAAATCGGCTTCGGCATAGTTCACGGACGACTTTTCCGAAGCCGCAACAATACGAAGACCGCAATGCTGAAGGTAAAGAACCGTCTGCCGGAGATCTGGCGTACGACAAACCGGTACCAGATGAAGTGCACCGGCCGAAGTTTTCACCGCGTCAGCGTTAACCCGGGCAGCTCCTTTTTCCGGAATCAGTACGGCATCAACCCCAGCACATTCGGCCGTACGCACAATGGCCCCGAAGTTCCGTACATCAGTCACCTCGTCGAGCACCAGAAAAAACGGATTCTTCCCCTGTTCGAACAGGGAAGGAAGCAGATTTTCCGCATCATGGAAACTGACCTGAGATACAAAAGCAATGACCCCCTGATGGTTTTTCCTGCTAATCCGGTTCAGCTTTTCAAGCGGGACAAACTGCCAGGGAATGCGGTGCCGACGGATCAGTTCAAAAACTTCACGGAACAATTCGCCTACTGAACCTTTTTTCAGCAGTACCCGGTCAATGTCTTTCCCGGAATGAATGGCCTCAATAACAGCCCTTATCCCGAAAATCAGATCTTCGTTTTTTTTGTATGATCTTTTTTTCTCTTCCATCCTCTTAGTATATTGTCAATGACCGCGTCAGCAACAACTGTAACGGTAAAAATTTCACCAGGTTTTCAGTTGCTGAAGCTGTTCGTACTGCTCCTGCTGTTTCTCCCAATCGCTCATCACCTTCTTCATGTCCTTTTTCAACTCTTCATACCTCTCAAAATCCCCGTCCTCAGGAACCCATCCGGGAACAGCCATGGTTTTATTCATCCGGGCAAGTTTATCTTCCATCCGGGTAATTTCATCTTCCAGACCGAAAATTTGTTTCTCCAACCGCGACAGGTTTTTGTTGATTTCCTTTCTTTCCTCATAGCTCATCTGTCCGGCAGAATCAGTACGTTCCGGTGCCTGACTGCTTTTCATCATCTGCTGCGGCTGCGCGCTTACCCGCTCCAGTTCGCCTAGCGATTCCATCTTTTTCCTGCGCAGAAAATCATATATACCTCCCAGATGCTGCCGGATCTTATTATGGCGAAACTCATAAACACAGCTGACCAGTCCGTCCAGAAATTCACGGTCGTGTGAAACCACCAGCACAGTCCCGTCGTATAATGCCAGCGCCTGTTTCAAGCGCTCCTTGGACCGGATATCCAAGTGGTTGGTCGGCTCGTCCAGTACCAGGAAATTAACCGGCTCCAGCATCAACCTGATCATGGCCAGACGGGTCCTTTCTCCTCCGGAAAGCACCTTCACCTTCTTTTCCACATCCTCTCCGGAAAACAGGAATGCTCCCAGGATATCGCGAATTTTTGTCCGTATTTCCCCTACGGCAATCTGATCGACAGTCTCCAGC
>JBFWIL010000211.1:0-4619 GCA_050256015.1 Mangrovibacterium sp.
TTACATCCAGTCCCCTGCCGGGACGGGTCCGCACTGCCGGCACCCGTTTCCCTTCGCGGTTCCACATCATCCCTCTGCGGACACCCGGATCATCCACTGTAAGTATGTTGGGCATAAAGCTGATGTTTAAAAAAAGGGGAGCCGGTTTTTGCATCCCGGCCGGCAGGTAAATCAGCAGGTCTGCCTTGTGGCTTGCCGTATCCTTAGTAAAATAGAGGGTCACCTGGCTGCGGATGGCTTTCCCGTTGAAAGCCGGTGTACCCGTTTCGAAGACCTTGTAGGTGAGTTCTTCCCTGTCCGGGGTTTTACCGAATTGGTGTTCCCGGAACAGTTCCACGATTTCGGGCCTGCGCCGTTTCATCCAGTTGGTCGCGTCGGTTACCCGCTCACCGTTCTGCAGGATCAGCGGATCAGGCAACTCATAGGTGCCGGTGAGGGCCTCATCGTAATTAACCGGGATGCCGGCTACCGTTTCCGGGATATTCTGACTTTTTACCGTAGCATTTACCTGAAAAAACAGGCAGACAAATAAAAATCTGAAAACGTTTGGTTTCATTGGATTAGTGTTAATTAGCATAGTCTAAATGACCGGCTCAGCGCCAATTAACAAACTTAATAAAATATACCGAATCAGCGAATTTCTCATGTCTTTCATCTGAAATTTTTAATTTTATCCGGGATTACTTCCCCATCGCTCTGATAATCCGACAAAATACTTCATTGACAGGGATCGGCATACCATATTATTCTGTTTCCCGAATACAATCCAGCCCATATTCTAAATAATTCACGGAGACGTTCCACACCCACCTAGCTACCAGTAACCTCCTCCTCTTTCAGAATACCGTTTATTCTTATTCCAACAGCTGCCGGGCAGCCAGTACCAGGAACAGGTAATGGGAAGAGCCGCCTACCATCACGTATTCGGTTTGCTGCCAAAGATAGGGAAATTCAAACAACTCCGGAAAATCGGGACGGATCAGGGTTGTACCCTATATTACCCCGCCCAGAATATACGACCAGTCGGCCCGGTTTAATCCGTAAGCCACGGTAGCCGAACGGGCCCCGACCCCGGAAGCAAAGGAAGCGGTATTCTTCCCCGGATGGCAGCCCAAGATAAAATTCAGCGCATCGCAAATCAGCTCCCGGTCAAACAGTTTAGGGTAAGCCTGAACCAGGAAATAATGGCGGTACCCGAACGACTAGATATCCCACAATCTGCTCCCATATAAGGGGCCGGTAAGGAATGCCGTAAGGTGTTTCTGCCCGGAGTATTTCCAGTTGCTCCCGGTGATTTTTCAGGGCTTCGTTCATAGCTGCAGAGAAAATCTTATCGCCCAGCATCACGTACTGACGCAGGTCACTGCAGATAACGCCCCTGTACAGACGGCCCAGTGAACGGTAAACCCCAACCAGGGACAAGGTTCCGTGTTCCACCTGCTGAAGCAGGTCGGGTTTTCCCGTCAGGCTGGTGTATTTCCGTGATCCGGCGGTGCTGGTCGACCGTGGCCTGGTCATACGTTATGTCAAGTGACTCATAGGCCAGGGAAAGAATATAGGTCTCCCCTCCCTGGGATTCCACCCGGAGATCAAAAGGGTTTAGCCGGAAGGACTGAAGCACAGACCATTCTGCCAGAAATAAAAAGAAACAAATAAAAAACACTTATTCATCTGATTTACTTTACGTCTTGAACACATCCTCAGGGCTCAGCCTAACCTCCCGGACAGCATGGAACAGGAAATACGGCTGTCCCGAAGCCTGGGAAAACTGCCTCAGAACTGCCGTATGATAAACACTTTGCCTGCTTATACTGAACGGCTTGGCCTGGTCTGTTTCAATACCTCCTGAACTGGTCAGTTTCTTTCCTTGACAAGACCGGACAATACTTCCCCTTTGCTCCGCTACCATTACAGCAGCTTCTTCACTACTACGGGAAGTTCCGCCCCCGTGACACGCATCGGTACTTTCTCCCTTGTAATCTCCATTACCTGGGATTTTTCCCTCACATCGTCCCGACAGGTTCTCTCGTTCCATGTAAACGCCTGTAATAAGCTCACACCGCCTATACGCCGGATGCCGCAAGGCCGGTAAACAGGTCTCCTCCTTGCTTATCCCAAAGTTGATACTGGTCTTTAGTTTTGACATCATCTAATCCTTTCGACGCCTCTTCAGCGGTTCTTTTGCATTTGTCTTCTTATTACTTACCTGACACTTTTGTAATGCCTTTCCCTTTAACGCTCATTACCTCGGCATTTAACCACATCAGCTTAAAGGCGGTTTGGAACCAGCGCCTGCACGCCGGTTCCGGGAGGCCTGCTCCCATCGATTACAAAGCTCCATCTCGCGTTGTTCGTGACACTCAATAACCCGGGTTCTGGTCTGAATCATCCATGGATTTATTGGCAATGATCTCATTTTGAGGGATCGGAAATAATTCATTTTTCCCGCTTTTATAGCCCAGGCTGCCCAATTCCTGTTCAGCCAGTCCCCAGCGGACGAGATCCCAGTATCGGGACCCTTCAAAAGCCAGTTCAAGTTGTCTTTCCTTCACAATAGCGGCAAAGATATCATCTGATGCCTGAATGTCTGTTAATTCTGCCCTTTCGCGGACTTTATTCATTTCAATCAGGGCCTGCGGATCATTGTTGTTAAAATGATAAGCTTCTGCAGCCATCAGCAAAACATCGGCATACCTCAGCAACCGCCAGTTTGTGGAGTAGTTCAGATCAGGAATGCCTGTGGTGCTTGTCTCGGCAGATTTGGTTGCATATTTTAACCGCATGTAACCTTCATAATCGTGAGCATTCGGATCTTTGATCACACCTCCTGTGGCCTCAAAGTCAGCAGCCGATATCAGGGTAGCCGTCATACGGACCTGATCTCCGACTTCTTCAAATGCATGTCCGATCTTTGCAGATGGCATATTAAAGCCCCACCCGTTCAAAACGGTAGTTTTCAAAGTTGAATTGGTCAGGTCAAACAGGTCGGACCGTGGTCCCTGCAGTTCCACCTCAATGTTGCTTTCATTTCCTCCGCCCCAGGGAAAGGTTCCCCAGTCGTATGCTTCCCTGGCAGTATAAGAAATCTCAAACAGGGATTCCTGTCCAAATTCGGTCGTGACAGACCATACATCTGCATAGTCAGGTTCCAGGTCATATTCCATACTGGAAATAACAGTGGCAAACTGGGTAGCTGCATCGCTGTATTTTTTCTGGTACAGGTACGCTTTACCCAGATAGGCCTGAGCAGTTCCCTTTGAAAACCGGTACTTATCAGCAGCACTGTATTCGCTTTTCAGGGAAAGATCAGGGATCGCCTCGTTAAAGTCTTTCTCTATTTGAGCATATACTTCGGTAACCGCAGAGCGTGAAAGGCTGTAGTCGGCTTCGTCTGTCGGGTTTTCGGTCATTAACGGAACTCCGCCAAACAGAGTGACCAACTCCAGGTAATTATATGCCCGTATTGCCTTTGCTTCGGCAATCATTTCCTTTTTACTCTCCGTATCAGGATCAACTTTATTAATGATCGTATTTGCAGAGCTTATCGTTTTATAAAAATTAGACCATATCAGTTCCAGCTTTGCGTTATCAGTCTGAATTGCAAAATCATCAATATTCTGATATCCGGTCTGATCCCCTTCCGAGGAACCGGCCATACAATCATCTGCCGGAAGATTTTTTATAAAAAACACACTGGCCCAGCTCCCGTTTGAAAAATTATTCTGCATGGCATTGTAAACCCCAACGATCGCTGATTTTACCTCCTCGTCTGTTTTCAGATAGGAATCACTGGTCTGTCTTCCGGTCGGATCGATATCCAAAAATTTATCTTCATTGCAGGAACTTAAAATAATGATAAGTCCCAGCATGATCTGATATTTATTTATTATTTTCATGTGTTTATAGTTTATGAGTTCTAAAAATTAACAGAGATACCAAACAGAACCTTTCCTGCTACCGGATAAATGCCCCGATCAACCCCTTGCCGGTTATCTGTATTGCTTCCGGCTTCCGGATCAAGTCCTTTATAATCAGTAATCGTAAAGAAATCATCCAGTGAAACATAAACTCTTGCCCGATCGATCCCGTAATTTCGTGAAAAATTTTGGGGGATGGTATAGCCTAGCTGGATTTGTTTGATCCTCAAATAGGATCCGTCTGAGATCATCAAATCACTTCGGTACACATAGTCACTGGTATTGTTCGCCTTAGGAATGCTGGCATGCGTATGGTCCGGGGTCCAGCGGTCCTTGAACATAAATTCAGGCTTGTTCGAAAAAGGACGGTCAGAACGGAACCATCCCATAAATACGTCATTTCCATGCACTCCCTGGAGGAATAAATTCAGATCAAAACCCTTGTACTGAAAATTGAGGGTAGCCCCATACAGCAAATCAGGATGAGGATCTCCTATATAGGTCTGATCTGCAGCAGTAATGTCTCCGCTGTCATCCGTGTCAACAATGACAGGATCTCCCGTATCCGGGTCGATGCCATTCGTCTTATATCCTTTGAAATACCAGATCGGATACCCTTCTTCAAACCAGGTTAAATTATAACCACGCAGGTTATCTCCTGAAACAGGAGCATCAACTGCCAGGCTGGAAACTTTATTGTCC
>JBFWIL010000212.1:0-4619 GCA_050256015.1 Mangrovibacterium sp.
ACGGCCCTGGAAAATGTTTGTATTCCGGCTTTCATTGCCAGGTGTCCGAAAAAGGAAGCTGTACAGCGGGCCAGGGAACTACTGGTGTACCTGGGTATGGAGCACCGGCTTAATCATAAGCCTTCGGAGCTCTCCGGCGGGGAAAGACAGCGGGTGGCTGTAGCCCGGGCATTGATCAACAATCCGCTGGTTATTCTGGCCGATGAACCGTCGGGAAATCTTGACAGCAAAAACCGGCAGTACCTGCACGACCTGTTTTTCCGGCTGCGTGATGAGTTTCAGCAGACCTTGGTGATAGTGACTCACGATGAACAGTTTGCCAGTCAGTCGGACCGGATTATTCCCATGCGCGACGGACTTATAGAAGACGGTTCGCTCTGGTCCTCATAAATGTTCAAAGATTCCAAGACCGAACAAGGCATAATCGTATTTCACCGGATCATCCGGATCCATATGGCGGAGTGACTGATCCAGTTCCTCCACGGCACGGGCGTCATTCTGTTTCCTGCAGAGCAATCCCAGTTTCCGGGCAACCCTTCCGCTGTGAACATCCAGCGGACAGGACAAAATGGCGGGGGCAATCTGTTTCCAGAGGCCCAGGTCGACTCCGGCGTTGTCTTTTCGGACCATCCAGCGCAGGAACATATTGATTCGTTTGGCGGCCGAACCGCTGAGCGGATCGGGCAGGTGTTTGCAGCTGCGCGGAAGATGGGGAACGGAGAAAAATACCTTTTTCAGCTGGTGGATGGCCGGCTGCAGGGAGTCGGAGGTCTGGCCGGCAGTGAAAATACCTTCCAGTCCGCCTTTCTCCGTATAGAGGAACTTCAGACCTTCAACAAAAGTGATCAGGTCGGTGGAATTAAAGGTGCGGTGAACAAAACCGTTCAGCTTTTTCAGATGGCTTTCCCGATGGTTCAGAATAAAATCACAGGGCGAATTGCCCAGCAGATCCATCATACGTGTGGCATTTCTAAGAATGGATTGGCGGTTTCCCCAGGCAATGACTGCGGTCAGGAAACCCGCTATTTCCCGGTCTTCTTTCAGATCATACCGGTGGGGAATCTGGACCGGATCTTTTTCGATAAACTCCGGCCGGTTGTACTGGCTGACTTTTTCTTCCAGAAAAGCTTTAAGCCTGGCGTCTGCTTTCATATTCCGGTCTTTTGGGTTTAAAGATATATTAAATGGGAAGGACTTCTGTAATCGGCTTTATTTTTCCGGGCTTTCAGAAGCTTGGTTTTTACTGAAGATATGCATGAGTTCTGAATTTTTTGCTCAGGGGACCTGTTGACCGGGGAGGTACGGGGATGTGACGGTCTACAATTCTCCGGGGGGAGCTGTCTGCTCTTCTTCCGGGGCAGGCAGTGAGGTTGTCTTAAGTGGAAGGCTGTTCCCTGTCTGCTCCCGGCATTGACTGATTCGTTGAAAGACTGCATAACCCACTAGACAGAGCAGAAGGATCAGAATGTATAAATCACGTTTCTTGTAAATCATGATGCAGATGAATCTTTAATGATTTTGCGGCTGCAAAAGTAGAAATCGTAACGAACAAATTGCCGATGATTTTATGAAATAAGCGGGTTTAACTGAAATTTAATATGAAAAACCCGGAAAGCTGTGCAAAAAATGAAGCGGTTAGGGTTTTTATCTGTTGATCCCTGTAAAAGCTAGTTCATTTTCAGGGCGGGCTCGAACAGGGCCGCGATATCCTCCCAGGCAACCAGCTTGAAATTCTGGGGAAAGGCCTGTTCTCCGTCAACGTTAAAGCCATCCTGAACGACCAGCAGACCATGGGCAAAATCCTCATTGAGACCATAGCTGTATATATCCAGTCCGTCGGTTTCTTCGGCTCCGTCAATTTTGCCTCCGGTGATCCGGAAACTCCCCAGGTAAGTATGGGGGGATTTGCGTTCATAGACTGCATAGGAATAGTTTCCCTGGCTGGAAGCGACCAGATAGCCTTCTCCTCCGGGAAGCAGGTACAGAGCAAGTCCTTCTATATCATAGCGGATCTGTTCATTGTCATTCATGCTGCATTTTTCCAGCAATACAGCCTGCTGTCCTCCGTCGGGCTCGGCGTTGAATTTCCAGATTCCAGCCACTTCCTGACCGACAAACAGCGTCTGGTGCCGGTCGTCGGCTACCATACCCTCTACCTGGGTTTCCAGTTTTAAACTGCGTACCAGACGGGCATCGATCAGGCTGTCAGTGGCAAACAGTTCCCATTGTTCCACTTCCCCTCTCTTGCTGTTCACAAAGACGTAGAAATTTCCGGAAACAGGACTGGTATACAGACAGATGCCATAGACTTTATCGATCATTTGGGAAGTAAGCAGGCGGGCAGCGCAATTGGAAAGGGATCCGTCTTTCCGGATACGATACAGTGACAGACTTTGTGTGCTGCGATTACTGGCCACCACCAGATCCAGGGTATCGGTTCCCAGTACAAAACCGGGACGCACATCAACATTGTTCATATTCCCGTCCGTATAATAGAACAGTTGTTTCCCTTGCAGATTGTAAACGGCCAGACCGCCCTTTTTGTCGGTTCCGATAATCCGGCTTTGTCCCGGATCTTCTGGATGGATCCATATAGCCGGATCGTCGGCGGCATCTTTACCTACCGGCTGAGGCACGGGCGTGGTTTCATAGCGGGCGGTCACGGTGAGGCCGATTTTTTCGGCCGCTTTCTGTGCCTTCCGGTTCGACTGGTCGCAGGTTGCTGTTCCAGGGAGCAGCAGGACCGCCAATATCGTGTTGAAAAGGGTTCTCTTTTTCATACGTTTATTTTTCCAACGATTGGATTGATGTGGTGTCTGGGGCTATGCACTTCATAGCTCCTTCCTTTTGGAAGGTAAGTAAAAACAGCTTATAAGTCAAATTAGACTTTTCGAGTCGTCATCCGGTTTTTCATTAGCCGGGCAAAAGAAAAAGGTTCCTAAAAGGAACAAAACGGTAAGCAGATTTTTTGCTTTCATGGATAAATGGTTTATGATGAATTGGTTTTTTAAAACGGGTTGAACGACTGGTCTGGTTTGTTTCCAGGCTGGTTTTCCGGTAGAGGAAAGAGGCAGGTGTTGCAGTCATGATTCACTGGTGCAGACTGTCTGTTAATGATTATTCAAAAGTAGATGTTTTGGCTTTTTGATTAGGGTGATTTAAGTTTAATTGGTTATTATCAAATGATTACAGATGCAATACAAAATAATTACAATTCCATTAAAACTGTTATCACCCTGTCCTGCCCAGCGGGTTCCTGCCTGGAGGTACTTCTTCTGCCGGGCATAGAAATCAGGAATATGTATTACTTTTATTCCCACTGTTCAGGGAGAGCAGTTTTTGTTTTACAACTATGGGTAGAAATCATTATTTTCAGTTTAAGCAATTCCGGATCGTTCAGGAGAAGGCGGCCATGAAGGTAGGCATTGACGGGATCCTTCTGGGAGCATGGGGCCGGCTGGAGGAAGCGAACCGGATTCTGGATGTGGGAACCGGAACCGGATTGTTGGCTCTGATGGCTGCCCAGCGTTCCGAAGCCAGGATCGATGCCTTGGAGCTGGATCCGGGTGCAGCAGCAGAAGCCGGGTTTAATTTTCAGGCTTCTCCCTGGGCAGGACGGCTTCGGTTGAGGAAAGGAGACTTTCGGCAGCTTGAATTGACTGATTCCTATGATCACATTCTTTCCAATCCCCCGTTTTTTGAACAGGGAACCCCGGCGGCCGGTACCAGCCGAACTCAGGCCAGGCATGCAAACAGTCTGCCGCTGGATGAATTGCTGAGAAAATCGTCCTGCCTGTTGACACCAGGCGGGAAAATCAGCCTGATTTTACCGGCCCGGACAGAGCAGCGCCTGCGTTTGCTGGTCCGGGAAAACAGGCTGTATATCAGTCGCTTTTATAAGGTATTCCCGGACGGAGGAAAAGCAGCTCACCGCATACTGGTTGAACTCACGGACAGGGAGGAGGAAACGACAGCCAAAGATATTTTCATCCGCGAACCCGGCT
Source organism: Mangrovibacterium sp. (assembly GCA_050256015.1). GTDB lineage: Bacteria > Bacteroidota > Bacteroidia > Bacteroidales > Prolixibacteraceae > JBFWIL01. Next base: position 4,005 of record JBFWIL010000212.1, read on the forward strand.
CGAAGGCCTACACCGATCAGTACCGGGAACTGACCCGTGATTTTTATCTGGCTTTTTAGTCGGCATATTGTTATGCTTTGCCTGTTCCCGTGCTGCTGGCTTTCCGGTTGTTTCAACCGGCACGAAAAATCCTTATCTTTGCAGACCGTACTTATGCGGCAAATGCAACATTATCTATGCTTAAGCCTATGCCGGGATTACCGTATTGGGAAGTTTTACAGGACGTAGCGACAAATGAAATATTATTTAATCACTTTGGGATGCCAGATGAATCTGTCGGATAGCGAGCGTGTCAGTGCTGTGCTGGAACAGATGGGGTATGAGCGGACAGACAGGGAAGAAGACGCCAGCCTGTTGGGCATGCTGGCATGCTCGGTCAGGCAGAAGCCTATCGACAAGGTCTACAATAAGATTTCCCAATGGAACCGCTGGAAGGACCGGAAGAATCTGATTACTTTTTTGTCTGGTTGTATTCTTCCGGCCGACAAGGAAAAGTTACTAAATCATTTCGACATTATTTTTCCGATGAGCGAGCTGAGCCGGCTGCCGGAGACCATTCGCCAGTACGGGGTGGTGAATGCCGCTTCCCTGCGTCAGGATGAGCCGGTAATGCCT
>JBFWIL010000213.1:0-4599 GCA_050256015.1 Mangrovibacterium sp.
AGGTTGAAATGAGAGATATGTTTTTCCTTTCGCAGCGCATTGACCACCAGCAAATCCAGTCCCGTAAGCTTTTCCATCTCTTTCTCTTCAATGCTTTTCATATCGGTGAGATATGCCATATTACCTATCCTGAAACCGTACACCGGCAGCCGGTGATGATAGCCGCGCACCGGAGTAATGCAGACCGAACCGATCGTAAACGAATCATTACCAATATAATGCAGATTCATCTGCGGAATGCCGGGATACTGGTATTTGGAAAACACATAATGAAAAACACGCCGTATAGATTCATGAACCCTTGCCTCGGCGTAGATATCCATGGGATGATGCTGAACCCAGTTAAAGGCACGAATATCATCCAGACCGAAAATATGGTCGGTATGTTCATGAGTAATCAGGATAGCATCCAGCCGGTGCAGCCCCGCCCGAAGCATCTGCTGCCGGAAATCGGGCCCGGCATCGATAAGCAAATTAAGGCCCCCGGTTTCCACCAGCACAGAAGAACGCAACCGCTTGTCTTTTTCATCCGGAGAAAGGCAAACCGTACAATCGCAGGCAACGACAGGAACCCCCTGGGAAGTCCCCGTACCTAAAAACTCCAGCCTTATATTCTGCTTTTCCTCCATGCGTCTGGCAAAACTACGAAAAAAAGAATTTTTCGCCGGGCGGGACAAATTATTTATTTTTGAAGAAATTTTCCTCCAATGGCAAATCTATATCTGATCCCGGTAACCCTGGGCGAAAGTGATACCGACATGGTTATTCCATCCCGGAACATGGATATTATCCGGCCGCTCTCCCACCTGATCGTGGAAAACATCCGTACTGCACGCCGTTTTTTAAAGAAAGCCGATCGCAATCTGGATACGGATCAGATTACCTTCTACGAGCTTAACAAGCATACCGACCAACAAACGGTACACCGTTTCCTGGATCCGGTAAGGCTGGGTTTTGATACCGGATTAATGTCGGAAGCCGGCTGTCCGGGGGTAGCCGACCCCGGAGCCGAAGTAGTGCGAATAGCCCACGAGCATGGCATTCACGTCGTTCCTCTGGTAGGCCCCTCCTCCATCCTGCTGGCCATGATGGCTTCCGGCATGAACGGACAGAACTTTGCCTTTAACGGCTACCTGCCCATCCCAAAAGCAGAAAAATACAAACGTATCCGGCAGCTGGAAAGACGGATATACAACGAAAACCAAAGTCAGCTGTTTATCGAGGCCCCCTACAGAAACATGAACCTGCTGGATGATCTGCTTTCCGTCTGTCAGCCCGGCACCCGGCTGTGCGTTGCCTGCGACATAACGCTGCCCACGGAAGAGATCCGGACCCTCCCTGTTTGCGAATGGAAAAAGAACAAACCGGAACTGCATAAACGGCCAACCATCTTTATCCTTGGAAAATAAGACGCTTCATACGCAACAGGTTTCCCGTTACCCCTATGTTATTTCTCCCGGGTTTCTTTCAACAGCTTTTCATATACGGGAAGCAGCTCCCGGAACCTGGCCAGGGTCTTCTCAAGAGATGCACTGATCTCTCCCCCCGAAGCATTGCGGTGTCCTCCCCCGTTAAAATAGCGTGAAGCCAGTTCATTGGTCGGGAACTCGCCTTTGGAGCGAAAAGAAGCTTTTACATGATCGTCCTTTTCCGTAAAAAAAGCGCTGAAATGAATTCCCTTGACGGATAAAGGATAATTCACAAAGCCCTCGTTGTCTCCTGCCTGAAAATTGTATTTTTTCTGAACTTCTTTCGACAGGTACATCATGGCCGTATGGTATTCCGGATAGACTTCCATGGTTTCGTTCAGGCAATAGCCCAGCAGACGCATTCGTTCGGCCGAATAATTGTCGAATACCTTCCCGTGTACTGCCTCCGGATCGACACCGTATGCCAGCAGTTCACTGACAGTCTGAAAGGTTTGCGGATCGGAAACATTATAATCAAAAGATCCCGTGTCTGTCATGATTCCGCAAAATATGGCCTCGGCTACAGACCGGTCTATATAGCTGTCGTAGCCCATGGCCCTGGCCACATGAAACACAAGCTCTGCCGTGGACGAATACTCCGGATGAGATATCAGCAATTCGGTAAAAAACTGGGGATAAGGATGATGATCTATCACGATTCCCGGCTTCCCGAATTTTTCCACCAGCTGCTGCATTTCACCGGCCCGCGAAGACTGGTTAAAATCCAGGCAGATCATCATTCCGGCTTCTTCCATGACCCGTTCAACTTTATGTCTTGATGCCGTATAGATCAGAATATCTTCACTGCCTTTCATCCATTTGTAATAACCCGGAAAATGATTTGGAGAAAGCACCCGAACCGTTCTGCCGGCATTCTGTAAGATTCCGGCCAGTCCGAGCACCGATCCGATGGCATCGCCATCCGCATTCACATGGGGAATAATGACAATGGAAGACTCCGTTTGTTCCACTCTTTCCCTAAAGGCTTTAATAACTTCTGAATCAAATGGTTTCAAAATAATCTGTTAAATTATGATGCACAAATATAAAAAAACTGTGTTCCCCGAGCCGGATTCCCTCATTTATTTTTTTAATTTCGGACTTCTTTTAACCAATTAAACAAAACAGACTATGCCTGGTAAGCAAACTTTTACCATGATCAAGCCCGATGCCGTGAAGAAAAACATTACGGGGGCCATCCTGCATCATATCAGCGATGCCGGTTTTGTAATCAAAGCGCTTCAAATGGTGCATATGAACCGCGAACAAGCCTGTGCTTTTTATGATATACATAAGGGGAAACCGTTTTTCGACGGACTGGTCGATTTTATGAGCTCCGGCCCTGTTGTTACGGCAATACTGGAGAAAGACAATGCCGTGGCCGACTTCAGGAAACTTATCGGAGCCACCGATCCGGCCGAAGCTGAACCGGGGACCATACGTCAGCTGTATGCCGAATCAAAAAGCAGAAATGCCGTGCATGGCTCAGACAGTGACAAAAATGCCATTGCCGAATCCGATTTCTTTTTTCCAAAAATAGCACAGCTATAATTAAGGATACGGGAAAAATAAATTTTCTAACGAAAGACAATCTGCCGGATCAGTTCCTGACCGGCTTTTTCATTGAGTTTTTTGCGGATCTCCTCCTTCATCATCAGCAATTCATTGCGAACAACGGGTGAACTGATGCGGACAAACAACGTTCCTTTGCGGATCTGCAGGCTCTGGGTATATCCGGCAATGGTTTTGCCCAACAAATTCTCCCAGGAAGCAATCACATCCACCTCTTTCAGCTTGTATTCCAGCCGGTTTTCGGTTATATACCCCCGAATCAGATCACCCAGCTTTTCCGTATTGCTTTTTCTCATATTCTGTTTTCCTCAACCTTTCCGTTGTTCACGGTAAAGAAAGACGATTCCTCACTGACCTCTCGGATAATCTGGTCCAGATGCTCCCGGTTCGTGTCTGTAATAAAAATCTGGCCAAAATGATCGTTAGCCACCAGTCCGATCAACTGTTTTACCCGGTGTTTATCCAGTTTGTCAAAAATATCGTCAAGCAGCAGTAAAGGAGTCAGGCCGGACATTTGTTTTATAAAATCGTACTGTGCCAGCCGCAGCGCCACCAGGTAAGTTTTCTTCTGTCCTTCAGAGCCCAGCTTTTTTAGCGGGTGTTCGTCCAGGGCAAAGCGTATGTCATCTTTATGAATGCCGGCCGTTGTATACTGAAGCAGACAGTCTTTCTTCATATTTCCCTGCATCAGGTTTTCAAACGCATCGTCTGTTAACTGCGACTGATAATGCAATCCTGTTTTCTCTCTTCCGCCGGAAATAAGTTCATAATACTGCTGAAAAACAGGCTCAAGCTTAAGGATGTATTCCACCCGTTTTTCATGAATCATTTTCCCGAAACGGATAATCTGTTCGTCCCAAACTTCCAGCATGTCCCGGCTAAAAAAATTCCCGGAGGCAAACTGCTTAAGTTGTATGTTCCTTTGCTGTAAAGCCCGGTTATACCGGATCAACTGATCAAGATATACCGCATCATACTGGGAAATCAGGGCATCCAGAAATTTTCGCCGGTCTTCACTTCCTCCGGTAATCAGGCTGGTATCCGAGGGAGTGACAATCACCAGGGGCAACAGGCCGATATGACCCGACAAACGTTTGTATTCCTTTCTATTTCGCTTAAAATGTTTTTTTTCTCCGTTTTTCACCCCGCAGTATATATTTTCCTCCTGTTCCAGCCTCCGGTATTTTCCCTGAATCACAAAAAAACCGGCATGATGCCTGATGTTCATGGAATCAACAGGATTCAGAAAACTTTTGCAAAACGAAAGGTAATAAACCGCATCCATCAGATTGGTTTTACCTGCTCCGTTGTTTCCGATAAAACAGTTTAGTCCGGGAGAAAAACGCAGGTCGAGCTCTTCCAGATTTTTAAAATTAACCAGAGACAAATGTTCCAGATACATGCTTGGATCTTTATTAAAGGCAAAGCTAATAATAAATTTGTTCAGACATAAAACCGGGAAACAGTGACAGATTCATTCAGACACAACTCCCTTTCCATATGTTGGGCAATATTTAATTTTTATAGGTGTTTTTGATCCTGATTTACCAAAAAAACC
>JBFWIL010000214.1:0-4598 GCA_050256015.1 Mangrovibacterium sp.
CATTGCCGAACTGGCTTTTGATGAGTTGGATGCCCCGCCTGTGGTAGTGGGATCGCGCAACTGGATTACCCCGGCCCATGAGTTGGAAGATGCTTTTTTCCCGCAACCGGAGTGGATAATTGATGCCATCCATGAAAAGATTGTCCCGTTGAAGGGGCATGTTGTCAATACCAACTTTACCGAGCTGGAACAGATCCGCCGGAACAAGCTGGGTATTTAATATCCTTTTTTTCATTTAGTTTAAAGTCCTGCCACCTGGTGTGCAGGGCTTTTTTTGTGTTCAGGGCATGGCCGGGTTGTTCCCATCATTTTCAGCCTGTGGTCAGATACAGAATAATACAAGTATTTCAACGGCATTTATGGAGAATGCACAAGTAACTTCCTGTTTGAGATGCTAAACCGGTAAAAATTAGGGGAATCTGTTCACCGTTCAGACGGTTGCATTTTTTTTAGATTAACCCGATTAATTTCTATCTTCGTAAGAGTTTCAGATTTGTTACGGCCGTGCAGAAATGTCCTAAATAGCGAATAACCGACCGGGTGATGGGAAACAGGAAAAACATGCAAAATACGATTCCCCTTCCGCAGTTTATCCGGGGGCTGCCCAAGACCGAACTGCATTTGCACATTGAAGGGACGCTGGAGCCCGAAATGCTTTTTACACTGGCCAAACGTCATCATATTTCCCTGAAGTATTCCTCTCTGGAGGAACTGAAAAAAGCCTATTCCTTTTCCGGCCTGCAGGAGTTTCTCGACCTGTATTATGAGGGAACCAACGTGCTCAGGGAGGAACAGGATTTTTGCGAACTGACCCGGGCCTATCTGGAGAAGCTGAAGGAACAGGGCGTGGTGCATACGGAAATCTTTTTTGATCCGCAGATCCATACTTCCCGGGGCGTTCCTTTCTCTACGGTGATTGGCGGCATTAGCCGTGCCCTTCGGGAAGGGCGTGAACAGCTGGGGATCAGTAACCGGCTGATAATGTGTTTTCTGCGCCACCTGGATGAGACTTCGGCTTTTCAGACCCTAGAAGAAGCTCTGGGGTACCGGGACCTGATTGCCGCAGTAGGGCTGGACTCCTCCGAGAGGGGAAATCCTCCTTCCAAATTCAGACGGGTGTTCGCCCGGGCCCGGGAGGAGGGCTTGCTTACCGTGGCTCATGCCGGCGAAGAGGGCCCTGCCGCCTATATTGCAGAGGCGTTAGATCAGTTGCAGGTGATTCGCATTGACCACGGGGTAGCGGCCATATATGATGAACAGCTGGCGGCAGAGCTGGCACGCCGTCAGATTCCCCTGACTGTTTGTCCGCTTTCCAACCTGGCCCTCCGGGTAGTGGACAATTTGGAGGACCATCCGCTGAAAAAGCTTATGGACAAAGGATTGCTGGTGACGGTGAATTCCGATGATCCGGCTTATTTCGGGGGGTATATCAACGAAAATTACCAGGCCGTGGCCGAAGCGCTTCAGCTTAGCCGGGCCGATCTGTGCCGGCTGGCCGGAAATTCCGTTGTCGCCAGCCTGCTTTCCGATCCGGAAAAAAATCATTATCTGCAGTCCGTTGATCGGTATTACCGGGAAAACCGGTAGCCGTTTTCCCGGTAACATACCGGTTCCGGATACAGGATACCAAAGGATGGTTTTCCGGCAAATCTTTGTTTCTTTTGACAGATCAAATATAAAAAGGAGTATATACATGACAACGGCATCGATTTTTGAAAAGTATCCGGAGCCTGCCCTGCTCAGGCAGGAGATCGTTTCGGCTGACGGTCAGGTGCTTAAGGTTAACGGGCATTTCCACACCCCTTTTTCGTTCAGTGCCTTCTCCGGAATTGCCCAGGTCTTTGAAATGGCTCTTCAGGAAAAGGTGAAGGTGCTGGGTATTAACGATTTTTATACTACCGGCGGCTATTCCGAATTCAGTGCGCTGGCAGAAAAATACCGGGTCTTTCCGCTGTTCAACATTGAGTTTATGGCCTTGCAGAAAGATTTGCAGGCAGCCGGTGTGCGGGTAAATGACCCTAACAACCCCGGCCGGACTTACTTCAGCGGAAAGGGACTGAAATTTCCGGTCAGTCTGGATGCGTCCATGACCAAGCGTATCCGTGGCGTGCAGGAGGAGAGTAACAGGCAAACGGCCGAAATGACGGAAAGGCTGAACGGCTTTCTGAAAGAACTGGGACTGGACATCCGGCTTCCCTTCCGGGATATCAAAACGCGCTATGCCAAGAACCTGGTCCGTGAGCGGCATCTGGCCAAGGCGCTTCGGATAGCCGTGGCCGATAGATTCCTTACGGAAGCCGGGCAGCAGGCTGCTTTCGAAAAAATTTTTTCCGGAGAAAAACCGAAGTCGGCTATTGACGATGCGGCCGGATTGGAAAACGAGATCCGGGGCAAGCTGCTGAAATCGGGTGGTAAGGCTTTTGTGCCGGAAGATGATAAGGCTTTTCTTAGTCTGGAACAGGTTATTGAGCTGATTGTCCATGCCGGCGGAATTCCCTGTTATCCGGTGCTGCTCGATAATGGCAGGGGCGGGTTTACCGATTATGAAGGCGACTTCGGAAGACTTTACGACAGCCTGAGCGGTAAAAATGTCTGGTTGCTGGAGCTGATCCCCGGACGAAACAAGCCGGAGATACTTGAAGACTTTGTTAATTTTTTCCATGAAAAAGGATTTGTGATCACCTTCGGTACAGAACACAACACCCCCAGGCTGGATCCGCTGACAGTCAAAGGCGGGGATGGAAAGGAAATCAGCGCTTCCATGCGGAAGATTGGTTATGAAGGAGCCTGCGTGCTGGCTGCGCACCAGTACCTGCTGGCCAGAGGCGAATCCGGTTATCTGGATGCTTCCGGCATAGCAAAAACCGAACAAAGGAAAGCTTTTGTCGCTCTGGGCAATGCCGTGATTAAACATTTTGTGGAAGCATAAGCGGGAATAAGGTTCCGTTGGCTTGGCTGTCAGGATAAAGCCGATGGTTTCCGGACCGAAAGACAGTTAAATAAAATATTATAGATATGGAAAAGGGAATAGCAGACTTGATTGAGATTTCCCGGTATTACGGAAAACAAAAAGATTATGTGATCGCAGGAGGAGGAAACACTTCATACAAAAACATGAAACACCTGTGGATCAAGGCCAGCGGCTTTAGCCTGGCCTCCGTTGGAGAGACGGGCTTTGCTAAACTCGACCGGGCCAAGCTGGACCGGATCTCTGCCAATCGTTATTCGGAAGATGTGCTGCAACGCGAGGAAGAGATCAAGAACGATTTGCTTTGCAGCCGGGTGGAACCCGAAAAAGGACAGCGTCCTTCGGTGGAGACTTCCTTTCACAACCTGATAAACTTTGCCTTTGTGGTGCATACGCATTCCACCCGGGTGAACGGACTGATGTGCAGCAATCAGGCTGCCGAAAAAACTGAATTGCTGTTTGGCGATCGGGCTTTGTATATTCCTTACGAGGATCCGGGTTACATACTGTTTAAGACTGTGGAAAAGGAGGTGTTGCGCTACCGGAAGGAAAAAGGCTGTGAGCCGTCCGTGATCTTCCTGCAAAACCACGGCGTGTTTGTTGGGGCAGATCGTATCGACGAGATCCGGAAAATCTACGATGAGCTTAACGGGAAGCTGGATGCGGTTTACGGACCGGAGCCGGCTGTGGAGCCGCTGCCTGTCCCGGCCGAGGCAAGCCAGATTGTTCCTGCCATACGGATGATGGTTTCCGGCATGGGACTGAAGTCTGTGAGCCTGGTGAACAACACCTTGTTTAACGAATATCTGGGGGCAGACCATTATCCGGCCGTGGCCAGTCCGTTTACTCCCGACGGCATAGTCTATGCCAATTCTTCCTTTATCTATACGGCTTTTGCCGGGAATGCGGATGATTTATTGCAGGAGCTTCAGCAGCGGATTGATGTTTACCGGCAGGAAAAAGGCAGGCTGCCCAAGGTGATCTTTATTGCCGGATTGGGCATATTGCTGATTGGCGACCATGCTGAGGGGACCGAAATACTGGAAGATGTGGTGACCGACTCCTGCCGGATTGCCCGCTTTGCCCTATCTTTTGGAGGGCAACATCCCATGACGCCCCGGCAGATCGCCTTTATCGAAAGCTGGGAAGTGGAACAGTACCGTTCCAAAATATCGCTTGGCGGAACGGCCGGACGGGTGGATCGCCGGGTAGCTGTTGTCACCGGCGGGGCCCAGGGTTTTGGCGCCGGCATCGTGGAACAGCTTATGGAGCAGGGAGCCAATGTTGTTATTGCCGACCTGAACGCAGAAAAGGGACAGGAGTTTGCCGACTCCCTGAACCAGGCCGGACGTAAAAACCGCGCTTTGTTTGTCCAGGCTGATGTGTCGGAAGCCGGGTCAGTGGAGCAACTGGTTTATTGCACCGTTATGCGTTTCGGCGGACTGGATGTGTTTATCAGTAATGCCGGCATACTGAGGGCAGGCGGACTTGAAGAAATGACGCCGGAAACGTTCCGGCTGATGACCCGGGTAAATTATGAGGCTTATTTTCTGTGTGCCAAATATGCCTCGGCTGTCATGAAAATTCAGAACCGATACAAGCCTGATCATTTTATGGATATTATTCAGAT
>JBFWIL010000215.1:0-4579 GCA_050256015.1 Mangrovibacterium sp.
TGGTGTACCGGCCTCCGCCGTTTCTCTGGCCTGATGCACCAGCACATCCCTTCGTAGGCAGGCCGGCTTCTCAGGAACCACGTATTCTCCGAGGCGGATCTGTTTCCAAAAGCTGTCGGAATTCCAATTTCCCCGGGGTTTTAGTCCCTCCCGCTGCAGCAGGTAAACCCCCGGCTTAAGCAGACGGATCAGTCCGCCCGAACACTTTTGCCGAACCGGGTTGCATTCGTTAAGCCCCTTCACGGTAAACACTCCTCCCAGATCGGGCAAACAAAGGGTCATATCCCATTCCCCGTGGATAATCCGCACCACCTCCCGGCTGAATGACGTTTTGGCAAAGGGATCAGTAAGCTGCACGGCATCGGGCATCAGCTCCAGCCGCCAGACTCCCTCTTCCAGTCGGTCGAGCAAGTAAGCTCCGGTGCCTTCGTACTGCACCAGTGGAGAACAGCCCCAGCCGGCAACCGACTCCAGTCCGGCAGGATTGACCGGCACGGTATTCGTATGATTGGAATAATAATAACGGTCCCCGCTGTTCAGCACACTCAGATCCTCTTTATAGCTCACGCGGAAATCCCCGAAAAGGGTGTCCTGCGGATAAGAACCGAAGTCTGCTCCACGGGGCAGCCGGTAGGCAGCCTGGGCGGCAATCATAAGGCTGAGCGCCTTACGGGGAGTGTAGACCAGATTCAGGTAATGAGTCTGGTATTCCGTGTTATATGCGGCCAGCTCAAGCGGATCGTAGGCAAACTGGGTAATCCACTGAAAGCCGGCCGTGCGGAAAGAACGTGCCATGGCCGGATAAATATAGGTGCCGGTTAGGTCGGCCGCGTCAAATTCATAAACCAGCCGGGCCTTCTGTTGACAAGCCGGAATGCTGTCAAAAGGGATGGGATAGGCATCAACATGAGGCAGGAAATTCCCCTTCCGGGTATGCCCAGCCACCAATCCGGAAGGATACCATTGATAGGTAGTGCCCTGAATGTCCGTAGAGAAATAAGCTCCGGCCTGCTGCAGGTTATGACTCACATTATAAAACACCGGCTTACAGTTCCCCGCCAGTTTCAGGGCTAAAAGCATGCGGTTTATATAAGCCCGGGTCTGTTCCCGGGTTCCGGCATGGCAGGGCTCGTTGTTAAGCTCAAAACCCACAATACAAGGATCGTCCAAATAAGTCTTGCCCGTGTATGGATTTACATGACGAACCAGGGCGCCAAGATAACGTTCCTGAGCCGCCAGGGCCGCAGGATCGGCATGCACCGAGCATCTGTCGTACTGGCAGGAGAATCCTCCTGTTTGCCTGTTGCGTTCCGGATAACCGTTGCCGAAATTGGTCTGGGCTGTAATCAGACTGCGTATGTTCCTTTCGGCCAGCCGGGCAATAAGGTAATCGAGCAGATCCAGATGCTCGTTTTCAATCAGGTTCCCCAGGCTGTCGGTAATCTCCACGTCCCATACATGGATGCGGTAAGCATTCAGGCCAAGACGGGCAAAGTGATATACATCGCGGTCAATGGCCGCCTTCCGGTCTGCCCCCAGATAACCGGCAGCCCGGAAGGCATGGGCAAATGGAAGCGTATAATTGACCCCGAAAAAAGAAGTTTCTTCGGATAAAGTTACGGCTTCTTCCCCCCGCGGGGAAAGCAGAAATCGGACATAATGAGACAAAAATAGGACAGTGCTACCAGCTTCCGCCGGCACCGCCACCACCGAAGCTACCACCGCCAAAGCCGCCGAAGCCGCCTCCTCCGCCAAAACCACCACTACCCCCGGAAAAATTACTCCAGGAACCTCCGCGGCCTCCCGAACCCAGCATGCTACCCATCAGCAACCAAAAAGGCAGGTTTCCTCCGGCCGAATAATAACGGCGTTTCCCTTTCGAGAGGGAAAACACAACAAACAAAACAATCAGAATCAAAAAAGGCAGAATGCTGCCTCCGCTGCTAACCTGTTCCTGATACTGCCGGGGGGTAAATTCACCACTGGCAAGGGCTTCAATTACCCGCACCCCGCCAAGCAGACCTCCGTAAATATCACCGTTCCTAAAACGGGGGATCATTTCATGATTCACAATATCGCGGTTAGCAATGGCATCGGGAATCACCCCTTCCAGCCCATAGCCTACAGCCACGAAAACCCTTCCTTTTTCCTGTCCTACTTTGGGCTTAAACAGCACCACCACTCCGTTGTCTTTCCCCTGCTGCCCAATGCCCCATTGCTCCCCGAGCCGGAAAGCATAGTCGGCAATGTCGTATCCTTCCAGGGAGGGAATTGTGACCACGGCTATCTGCGTGCTGGTTTGCCGGGCAAACTGACTGAGTTCCTGTTCCAGCAGGCTTACTTCACCCGACGAAAGCACTCCGGCCATATCGTTCATCAGACGGGGCGGATCGGGCCTCGGCGGAACATCCTGCGCCACGGCAGGAAACAGGAGATACAAAAACAAAACGCTAAAAAGGATTCTGATTTTTTTCATGATCTTCAATAATTGTGCCCGGGAAAGGGCCATTCTGCCGTAAACGGCTTTCCGGAATCAGAAACATTCGCTCCGAAATGTGCTTCCGCGATCCGGGAACAGGACAAAAAGCGGATCAGTCCGATCAATCAGCCAAAGGAAATATCGTCGGGCAGTTCATTCACATCATCCGACTGATAGGGGAAATGGGCTTTGAGTTGTTCACCGGCCATCAGGATACCTTCGGCAAGTCCCCCGGCAAAACGGCCTTCCCTGAAATGGCCCCTCATTTTTTCCCGGATCTGTTCCCAGAAACCATCGGGAACCTTGCTGTTGATGCCCGCATCGCCCAGAATGGCAAACTGACGTTCATTCACAGCCAGGTAGAACAGCACACCGTTGCGCAAGGCCGTCCGGTGCATCTTCAGTTTCCCGAACCAGTATGCGGCACAGTTAAGCACCCCGGTTTTGCAACGGTTTTCCACATGAACCCTAATTTCCCCCGAAGTGTTCAGCTCGGCAGTCCGGATAGCCTGTTCAATCTGCTTCTTTTCGTCCTCTGTAAAAAATTTAAACGCCGACATAAGACCTTATTCATATTAAAAACTGACTTCCGGAACCTCTTCAGCACCCTCCCGGGCTTCGAAGTAAGCTTTCGGCTCAAAATTAAAGATGCCCGCCCAGATATTCTTCGGGAACTTCCGGATATAAGTATTGAATTGCCGGGCACTGTCGTTGAACTTCCGCCGCTCTACGGCAATACGGTTCTCCGTTCCCTCCAGCTGGGCCTGCAGATCAAGGAAGTTCTGGTTGGCCTTCAGTTCTGGATAACGCTCCACCACCACCATCAGCCGGCTCAGTGCCGAACTCAGTCCGTCCTGGGCAGCCTGGAACTTTTCCAGGGCCTGCGGATTCATATTCGACGGATCGATATTGACCGAACTCGCCCTGGAGCGGGCCTCGATGACAGACTGAAAAGTTTCCTGCTCATGAGCCGCATAGCCCTTAACCGTACTGACCAGGTTCGGGATCAGGTCGGCCCGCCGCTGATATACATTTTCCACCTGGGCCCAGCTGGCGGTCACTCCCTCATCCATGCTGACCATAGTGTTGTAGGTACCTTTTACCGATGAATAGATCAGCAATATCACAACGACTACAATGCCTAAAATAATCCAGCTCTTTTTCATGTGTTCTTTTTTTCAATTTAACTGATTGAAGCTTTCGTATCAAGCTTATTTTCTTTTCGTCAGGACATCAACGCATGGAACTCCCAAATAAACATTTGCCGGTGTGAGCAACGTTTTGCTTAGGATCGTTTCATATGATGTTTATTATCGTTTGTTTTTCCATTTCGTTAACCCACAAAAATTGAACCAAGCATGCCACACAAACGCCGGTGTGCCAAAATGGCCTGTTTCGCCGGCAACCGCATTAAAGCGAAGATTCTTTCGGCAGGGTAAAAGTAAAGATACTTCCCTGCCTTTCTTTGGAACGGACCCCGATAGTTCCTCCGTGCGCTTCAACAAACTCCCTGCAAAGCTGCAAGCCGATACCCGAGCCCTTCTCATTTCCCGTTCCGTATGTTGACAGGGCCTTGTCTTCGGCAAACAGGGAAGACAGGTTTTCCGAAGGAATGCCTATCCCGTTATCTGCCACAGCCACCTCCACCAGTTTCCCTGAATTCCGGGCAGAAACAACGACCTTACCCTGTTTACCCGTAAATTTGATTGCATTCGACAGCAGGTTGCGTAAAATCAGACTGATCATATTCTGATCGGCATACACCCGAAGATCAGGATCCACTTCGTTTTTCAACCCGATCTGCTTTTGTTCGGCCAGCCGCGAAAGCAGCCGAATATTAATGTCCACCACATCGGTCAGTTTATAGGAAACCGGACTGATCTGAATGTTTTTCTTTTGCCCCCTGGCCCAGGAAAGCAGGTTCTCCAGCAGAAAATACGTTTGTTCCGCCTCATCACGCAGCTCCCGGATAATCTGCCTGCGGGTATCCTCCGGGAACATTTCCGGGTATTCGGAAAGCTGGGCCAGCACATCCACAAAAGCCCCCACCGGATTCCGCAAGTCATGGCTGATAATGGAAATAAACTTGTCCTTGGTGGC
>JBFWIL010000216.1:0-4572 GCA_050256015.1 Mangrovibacterium sp.
GGGTTGACCGTTGATCAGCACCTGGGTGTGTTCGGCACCTAACCCCTGCATACGAACCATGGTGAAGTTACAGTACTGACACTGACTTTCTACCCGGACTCCGGGGGTCGCATCCAGCGCTTCATAAAGATTAGCTGCATTTTTATTTTCAATCGATTTGGCGGTGATCACCTCCGTGCGGACCGGTACATCCTTTATGTAATGTTCCGTTCTTGTGCCGGTTACAACAACCTGTTCCAGATTCAGAATGTCTTCTTCCAGTTCGAAGAACAGGATCAGGGCTTTCCCTTTTTCCATGATTACCTCCTTTTCCCGTGATTTGTATCCGACGGATTGGGCAACGATGGTACATTTGCCTTCAGGCAGGTGAGCCAGTTTATAGTGTCCGCTGCCATCGGCAACGGTGCCGATCCGTGTTCCTTTTACCGAGATGGTTGCAAAGGGAATATGTTCTTTGCTTGCTGCCGATTTAACATCCCCGAAAAGCATTGCGTCGGTTTGTTCCTGTGACATAAGCTGCAGGCTTATAAAAATGCCAAAGCATAGAGTAAAAATTTTTTTCATGTGTTTGCGTGTTTTAGAGTCAATTAAATTTTACAGGGAAAAGTAAACCTGAACGAATCTTACCGTCTTCTCCCCTTATTGTTATTCAGATTAATTATATGCACAAAAGTATAGGCAGCAGGGAGGAACAGCAATCCCCTGTTGGCGGGATTTTTATCGGGAATATCCTATGCAGAGGGGAGCTTTGCTATTTTTTTTACCGGACTTGAAAGAGGAGTTCGATCGTTTTTCTGTTTCGATCTCTCCGGTGAAGGCTGGAATGTGTTTTGTAAAATGTCTTGGAAAAGCTAGATGACCGTGTTTTTGCTGAGTATTTTTTCAACCGAGATGATTTTGTTGGAAATGGCATAGATGGTGAGTCCGGACTGGCTTTTTATGCCGGTTTTCCGGATGAGGTTCTTGCGGTGACTGACTACCGTGTGGATGCTGATGTTCAGCTTTCCGGCAATTTCCTTATTGGGAAAACCCAGTGCCAGCAGATGTAGCACGTCAATCTCCCGGGCCGTGAGCTTTTCGCTTTGTTGATAGCCTGAACAATGGCAATGGCTCATTGCTAACTGGTGAATCGTATCTGCAATCTGTATAGGAGAATCAGTGATATGAATTGTTGCGTCGAATAAGGAAAGGACTTCCCGTTCAGGAAGGACATAAAGGATCCCAACCCAGGCCGCCAATTGGCTGGCATTTCTTTTTTGAATAAAATCGGGAATATTGTTTTTTATTAATACAGGGTTGATGATGGCCAGGTTAATTTGCTGAGCAGGGATGGCTGAGATTATTTCGTCGAGATTGTCGAACCAGAAAATCCGGTTGTGGCTTTCTGCTTTCAGTAAGATATTGGTCAGCCCTTCGCAGACGATTGGGGAAGGTTCTGCCAGTGCGATATTAATCCTGCATTTATCCATGGGAAACACGTTCTTCAATTTTTTTGATCAGCGGAATTAGCATGAGTTCTTCTATCACGGAATGAATATTCAGATCATATTCCAGTTCAAAGAGATTGATCAAAAGTTTTCTTTTCAGGGATCGATCATCTTTTAGTAAAATATGTTTAACAAGAAGGTTTTTAAGGTCGTTTAGCTTGGTCTCGATATCGGTGTGATGATCCTGATATTCCTTAACCGAGAATTTTTTCTTTGTTTTTGGGGGATCCCCCGTCGGGGAAAGCAGTTCAAGGAAGTACGGAAAAGCGATCTCATCTTCGTAGTCAAGATGCTCTTTTACCTCCCGGCTGTATTCTGTAAAAAAATCCTCTATCAGTCGTATTTCTGTTCTTTCATTTGTTCCGTTTTTGAATAGCTGATCAATGATCCCGTGAATTTCCGGGATTTTTTCATTAAGATAGAATTGGTGGCTGTTTTTCAGGAAAGCGATCATCACCCTGGCATCGTCCGTTTCGAGATGGTCAATTTTTTCAGGATTAAATCCGTTATAAAGATTGGCGATTCCAATAAAAACAGCTTTGTTCAGCTGATTCTCCATGCAGATTTGTGCCACGTTTTTACCCTGAGTTGTCAAATCAAGATCGAAGTGTTCCATCATGACCAAAAATGACGGATTTTCAAAAATAAGGTTCGACATTTTCATTTCGGAATGCACGTAAGTTCTTTTTGTCTGAAACATGGGATCTGCTTTTTATTTTAAAGTTATTTTCCTTACAGTATCCGGTAATTGATTTTGTTTTTCAATCAGTCCGGTTTTTTCTGACGCTGCAATTTCTTTGCTGGCTTTTTGCACAAAAGCATGGACTTTCCGAACGTTATTTCAGACGAGCCAGTATGCTTTCGCAGGCTTTTACCTTATTTTCCCGCTTTAGCTTCAATTGTGCTTCCGGAGGAAGAAAAAGGTCGACTCTTGATACAAACAGGATGAATTCAAGTTCATCTTCCTGATGTGCATCGTCGTCTTTTCCAAAATTACAAATAATCCGGCGGGCTACAAAGCCGGCAATTTGCCTGACCAGTATTTTTTTGCCTCGGGGCGTTTCAATAACAGTGGAAAATTTTTCATTTTTTTAACCGGATTCCGGGTGGCCGGGCAACGAGGTATTTCTCTGCAAATACTTGAAATAAAATACTTTACCACTTACCGGTGTTGGATTGACCCTGGGCTTTGTTTCTTTAAAACTGAATTTTAAAAAAAAATTGTAAAAGTGAACACACGATCACTTTATTTTATATATTTGTATCTGGTGGAGTTCAGTTATATCTATAATCTTAAAGTTAATAATTATGCCGTCAGGAAACCGTACCGGACCGACGGGACAAGGTCCCGGAACCGGAAGAGCATTAGGATTTTGTTCGGGATATGATACCCCGGGTTATACAAAAGGATTTGGAATGGCTATGGGAAAAGGCTTTGGCTTTGGAAGAAGTTGCGGATCTGGAAGAGGACGCAATTTTGGCTGGTTTTTTTCAGGACCGGGGCGATTCGTCCCATGGCAACATTCTGTGAGTAAAGACGATGAAATAAGGATGCTCAAATCGCAGTCTGAAGCCCTTAGCCGGACCCAGGCTGATCTCGAAAAAAGACTAAGGGAATTGGAGAATCCGGGGAATTAAAAAAGTTTTGCAAACAGCTTTAATACAAGCTATTTTATGAAGTGAATTCAGAGAAAATTTCAAGCAACGCAATTATTAAGAATGCCGAGGGTAAAAAGCGCTTGGAATAGCTGTTATGCAGGAACGTTTGTTGTAATAAGGTCACAGTTTTTAACCGTATAACCGGGATGGATGTCTTTTCCTCAAATTACCCGGGAACAACGATCGATTTTACAAAAGGTTATTTCAATCGGGAAGGAAAAGCTTATTGCTGCAACCCTGATGTTGGTAAGCGTACCTGCATGGCCGGATGTTATTCGGATTGCTGGGTAAATACTGGATCAGGAGTATGAGTATTGTTTTTATGACATTGCTGATCGTCTGGCTGTTCCTTGGTGTTGTCTTAGTTCAATTAAATAGGGAGATCCACAAGGAATAATCATGAATTTATTTACAGATTATCAGATTGCTCAAAAGTACGATCAGTACTATCAAACCGATATGGGAAAATCTGTAGACACGATTGAAAAAGCGTTAATAAGGAAGTTCCTGTCCCCGATTTTTTTCAGTGAAATGCTGGAACTGGGCTGTGGTACCGGACATTGGACGAAGTTTTTCTGCGAAGAAGGGGTTCAGGTTACAGGCATTGACGAATCGGAGTCCATGCTGGAACAGGCCAGGTCAAAGAATATTGCCAATGCAGACTTTGTAAAGGCCGATGCCGAGAACCTGCCTTTCGCTGACCAAAGTTTTTCATTGATTTCGTCGGTTACCATGTTCGAATTTGTAGAAAATGTGAATTGTGTTTTTGATGAGATTGACCGTGTATTAAAACCTGGCGGATACCTGCTTGCCGGGTGGCTGAATGCCTTATCTGAAATAGGTAAAAACAAGAACAACGACGAGACTTTCAGACATGCCCATTTTTACACTCCTGCAGAAATAGGGCAACTACTGATGCGATTCGGAGTGCCTAAACTGAGTTATGGCGTTTACTACTCTTCCGGTTTTGAGCTTTTAGACAGCACGAAAAAACAGCATTTCGTACAGCCGGCGTTCATTGCTTCTTTGGTACAAAAAAATTAAAGAGATGGAAATAACGCTCGAAGGCAGTTCCTATTTTTGACAGGCGATTATAATACTCCTGTGAAAGAATTTCTTGATGCGTTGACAGGGAATGAAAGCATCACGATTGAACCCGGGAGTATGAGCACGATGCTCGCCTCATTTTTATCTGAAATAATTTTTAAATGATCGTCAGTTCATTTAATTTTAAATCAAAAAATGTTGCATCATATCGCTTTGACGGTAACCGAGCCGGAAGAAATCCGGAACTTTTATGAAGAGGTATTGCTTTTCAGTTTGCGCTACAAGTTTTCCCTGGACACAGTTGATGTTTTAACGCATTTATTTAATACAGAAAAGCAAACTGAAGTGTATGTCATGAAACATCAGGATGTTCAACTCG
>JBFWIL010000217.1:0-4510 GCA_050256015.1 Mangrovibacterium sp.
GTATTTATTCAGCAAATCGGAGATGCGCGTTTTGCTAAGAAACTCTCTGGAATCTTCATTGATATGCATCACAATGTCGGTTCCCTCAGCTTCCCTTTCGGCATCTTCAATACGGTATTCCGGACTCCCGTCACAGGTCCATTTTACGGCTTTGGCATCCTCCCTGTAAGATTTGCTGATGATCTCTACCTGGGAAGAGACCATGAAAGACGAATAAAAGCCAAGCCCGAAATGCCCGATAATAGCCTGGGCATCATTCTTATACTTTTCCAGAAATTCATTGGCCCCGGAAAAAGCAATCTGGTTGATGTACTTTTCAATTTCTCCGGCCGTCATACCTACTCCGTTGTCGGATACGGTAATGGTTTTCTTTTTCTCGTCGAACGACACCCGCACCTTGAGCTCTTCGGGAATGCTTGCTTCGCCGCGGACTGCCAGGGTTTTCAGCTTCTGGGTGGCATCTACCGCATTTGACACGATCTCCCGGAGGAAGATATCATGATCGGAATACAGGAATTTTTTAATGATGGGAAATAAATTGTCACTTGATACGCCAATCTTACCTTTCTGCATCGTTATCTGATTTTTAAATTTAACATCGGTTTAACCCGATTGCTTTTCCAAAGCCCGTGCCAGGCATAAAAAATGACGATTTGTCACTCCCGGGAAAGATCATCACTGCAGATCAGACAGGCAAGAAACTCCAGCGAGCAGCATACTCCAGCATCTGTTCGGTATATCCCTGGGTATAATCCACTGTCACATCAGCAAGCTGTCCCCGCTTATTCTTCACCAGCTTTAACCGTGGATTTACAAAGCCGGCATAAGGAGCTATATCCAGTTTTTTAAAGCGTTCAAGCACCTCCCGGTGCAAGAGCCGGTCCACCTTCACCCCATAGGTCTCCACCAACTGCCGGGCTGCTGGCAGGTCGCCCTCCGACTTGATGCGCTGCACTTCCCTGAGAAGCAGGCCAAACAGCTGACGCAACCGGTCATAATTGCGGATCACCACATAGGTTTTGCCATCCCGGCAGATCAGCTCCGTAACACCTTCCGGTTTGCCGTACTCATAAACCCAGCGGCAAATCAGCTGACGGTTACGCATATGCGATTCTTCCAGATCCCGGCCCGGTTCAATGCGGGTCAGCTGAGTCAGCAGTCCCCCGCGCAGGTATGCGTCATATTCCGCCCGGGCTTCACCTGAAGAAGAGACAAGCCCCAGTTCCTGCACTTTCGGATCGGCTATATAATAAAGCGCAAACAGGTCGGCCCGGGCTTCCTCAATGGCAGAATAATAATTTTTCAGATCCTCCGGGTTCACGCCCGGCATCATCCTTCCGGAACCGTGTCCCAGGCATTCGTGCAGGTCGGTATGCAGGTTCCCGGCCAGGTAGCCGTATTTCCGGGCCCGTTCAATCTCCTCTCCGGAAAAAGCAAACTCCTCCAGCATGCCGTTATCCAGTGAATCCAGAAAATAGGAACGGGTAATGTTCTCAATGGTAACCGACTTCGAACCGTAACGCTCACGGATCCATTCGGCATTGGGCAGGTTAATTCCGATGGGAGTGGAAGGATAGCAGTCGCCCCCCAGCATGGCAGCGTTAATCACCCGGGCACTGACTCCGTTGACTTTGCTCTTCTTAAACCGCCCGTCTACCGGCGAATGCCGTTCAAACCAGCCGGCATTTTCCGAAAGAACCCGGGCCCTTCTGCTGCCCACCGGGTCCTGGTAACTGACCAGGGCTTCCCAACTGCCCTTAATTCCCAGCGGATCGCCATACACTTCAATAAAACCGTTGATAAAGTCCACCCGACCTTCCGACTCGGCTACCCACCCGATGCTGTATTGATCAAAATGTCTCAGATCTCCTGTCCTGTAATAATCGACCAGCTGCCGGATCACCGTTTGCTGCTGTTCGTTTTCAGCATAAGGCAAGGCTTTCCCCAGCCAGAAAATAATTTGAGCGATAGCCTCCCCGTACAGGCCGTTCTGCTTCCAGACCTTTTCCCGCAATATTCCGTCTTCTTTGACCAATCGCGTATTCAGTCCGTATGCAGGAGCCTCCTCCCCGGCCTCTTTACGCAAGGAAGCGTAAAAAGCTTCCGCTTCCGGCTGACTGACCCCACTGTAATAGTTCATGGAAGAAGCAGCCAGCAGGTCTTTGCTGCCGTCCAGACTCAGCCGTTTGGACTCCCGCGCCGGGTCAAAAAGCAGCTCCAGCAAACCGGGTAATTCTGCTTTAAACGCAAGAGCCGACAGATCGGACTGTTGCACCAGGCATTCAAAGGCCGGACGGCCGGGTTCAGGCACAAACTTATCGGCTGAATAATGATGATGGATGCCATTGGCCAGCCAAACCCGCTTCAGGTATTGGTGAAAAGAACGAAATGCTTCACCCTCCCGGTCGCCACGGCATGTAACAAAAACGGTTTCCAGCAGTCGCCTGATCTTAAGGTTAAACCGGTTGTTCTGATCCCACAGAATATCCCGGCCGCATAAAGCTGCCTGACTCAGGTAATAGACATACAGTTTTTGCTTCAGTTCAAGCTCTTCAAAGCCGGGCAGCCCATAGCGCAATATTTTAACATCTGCAAATTTCTCGACAAACACTTGATTCATATAACAAATTCCTTTTGGGGACAAAAACAACCGGCTTGTTTTCAGAAAGCTGTCCTCAGGTTTTCTTGCCGGAACTCCGGCTGTGCTGTCCTTAGGTCCACGATTGGATTCCCTTCCGGGAAGAGATCGTCCGGAAGCAAAGGAGCAGCAACGGATAGACTTCAGCAGTCGCGGCCCTGCCGTTTTAAAAAATGTTCCTCAATTTGCGCCGAACTTTTGATGGAAATCCGCAACCATTGCAGTTTGATCTGGCGGCGTTCCTCAGTCTCCAGCTGCCAGCCGGTAACCTTCCCGGAACGCATCTGCCAGCTCAGGTGATGCAGAATGATGGCAGCCGACGCGGAAATATTAAAACTCTCGGTAAAACCAACCATGGGGATTTTCAAAAATTCGTCTGCTTCTTCCCTGACACGGTCCGAAATACCCGTCAGTTCCGTTCCAAAAACCATGGCGGTTTTTCCTTTATTCAGATCAAAATCTTCCAGGCTGACATCCCGTTCATGCGGGCTTGTCGCTACGATCCGGTATCCCCGGTCACGCAATTCCTGTATGGCCCGGCATGTATTATCACCCTCCCCTCTGTATGTACTGATATTAATCCATTTGGAAGCCCCCAGGGCCACCTCCCGGTCTACCTGAAAAGCATTGCTGTTCTCAATGACATGCAAATCCTGTATACCGAAACAGTCGGCCGTCCGGATTACGGCACTGGCATTCTGCGACTGGTAAATATCTTCCAGCACCAAAGTGAGGTAACGGGTCCGCTGTTCCAGCACACGATCGAACAAAGCCAGGCGTTCGGGAGTAACAAAAGAAGCAAGATGATGAATCAGTTCGTTCACCCTATCATGCGATAAATTTTCTCCATGCTTGTTATCCATTCCACAAAAATAAAAAAGGGAAGCAGTTCTGGCTGACTTCCCTTCATAAAATTTTAGACACCGGGCTTAAATGGTATCATTAAGTTCTGCTCCCGGTTTGAATTTTACCACTTTACGTTCGGGAATTTCTATCGGAGAACCAGACTGGGGATTTCTTCCGGTCCGGGCACTGCGGGTAGCCACGGAAAAAGAACCGAAACCAATCAACGCAACACGGTCACCATTCTTCAACGCGTTCGTCGTTGAATCAACGAAAGCATCAAGAGCTTTTTTGGCATCAGCCTTGGTCAGACCAGCCTTTTCTGCAATGGCATCAATTAATTGAGCTTTGTTCATAAGAAATTTGTTTAGGATTAAAATTAATAGATTCTTATCAGTAATTATCGGCTAAATTAACGTTAATTTGGTTCCGGAAAATAAAAACCTTCCAAAACATCAGTAAAATCAATACTTTTTCGTTTCCCAAATATTCTATTTTATAAAATTCCAAAATATGAATTAAAAAAGCAAACCTAAGCTCATCTTTTTTTCCCGGGGTTTCCAGTTTTTTTCAGGGCCATCTTTTTACTTTTCAAAAAATTACCCTACTTTTGCGCCCACATCAAAGGAGAGATGGCAGAGTGGTCGAATGCGGCGGTCTTGAAAACCGTTGATCTTCACGGATCCGGGGGTTCGAATCCCTCTCTCTCCGCATTAACCACTTAAAATCAAAGATTTTGTAAATATACGCCCGGTGCTCCCCCGGACCAATAAAAGAATCAGTTAGACAACGCTCCCGAATTATTATCCGATTCTCCTGATCTTACTTTTCAATCCGTACACGTGCATCCACTGCAACAATACGGTCTCCGCTTCCAAGCAGCGGATTGATATCCATCTCCCTGATCTCGGTCGCAAAGCGAAGCTTGCTGGAAAGGCGAACCAGAATATCTGCAAACACACGCGGATTAACCCCCTCCTGTCCGCGATAGCCCTTGATAATAGCATATGAACGAAGATTCCGTATCAT
>JBFWIL010000218.1:0-4470 GCA_050256015.1 Mangrovibacterium sp.
GGCCGTAGGTAATACTTAACTTATACGTATGAGAATCAAAATATTCAGCATTATTTTTATCTCCTTCATTTTTATGAGTGCTTTTTCCTGCTTAAGCACTTCCAATAAAAAATCGCGTAAACCTATCGTTAAAATAACCGTAAGCTCTGCAAGCAAATTATTGCATTCCGGTGATTCACTTCATATCAGAATTCAGGTTAAAATAAGGAACGGCGAACTGGATAAAACAGAACTCTTTATGGATAACCAACTGGTTCAAACCTCAACCGAAAAAGAATTTTTCCATGTAACCAAAGGAAATAAACATCCTGGAAAACACCAGCTTAAAGCTGTATCGGTAAAAAAAGACGGGGTAGAGGGAATCTACTATCAGTCATTTGAGCTTCTCTCCGATATCCAACCGGAGAATCTGAGCTACGAAATAGTAAACACTTACCCGCACCATACCGGACATTTTACCCAGGGACTGGAAATTCACAACGGATTTATTTATGAAAGTACCGGAGAAAACGGAAAATCGGGAATTTACAAAATGGAACTGAGCACAGGAAAAATTCTTCAATCCGCACAGTTGGAAAACAAATACTTTGGAGAGGGAATAAGTATTTTGAACGGCAAAATTTACCAGCTTACCTATAAAGCCCAGAAAGGATTCGTTTACGATCTTAACAGTTTTGCCCTCATAGACAGTTTTACCTATCAAACCCCACAGGGCTGGGGATTAACCAACAACGGCACCTGTCTTATTAAAACCGACGGAACGGAATACCTGCATTTCCTGGATCCGAATACCATGCAGGTAATACGGAAAATTCAGGTATACGACGATCAGGGTCCGGTACAATACCTTAATGAACTGGAATACTACAACGGCTGTCTCTACGCCAATGTCTGGACCAGCAATTATGTAGTAAAAATTGATCCCGAAAATGGCAAAGTACTGAGTAAAATCAATTTAGATGGATTGCTTCCGCTTATGTACAACCCTAATAATCCTGTTGATGTACTCAACGGAATTGCCATCAATAAGGAAAACGGTAAAATGTACGTAACCGGAAAATTATGGCCCAGTCTTTTTGAAGTAAAACCGCTCAGAAAAGACTAGGATTATCCTTATATTTTATTCTTCCCAAATGGCTGTATGCAAGCTCGGTAGCTTCTCTTCCGCGCGGTGTTCTTTTTATGAATCCTTCTTTAATCAAAAAAGGTTCATAAACTTCCTCAATGGTTCCGCTGTCTTCCCCCACAGCAGTGGCAATGGTTGTAATTCCTACCGGTCCGCCGTTAAATTTATCAATAATGGTGCTTAAAATACGGTTATCCATTTCATCCAGTCCATGTGTATCTATATTCAGCGCTTCAAGAGCATAGCGGGTAATAGCCAGATCAATGCTGCCGTTTCCTTTAACCTGGGCAAAATCGCGCACACGACGAAGCAAAGCATTAACAATACGGGGTGTTCCACGACTTCTTGAAGCAATTTCAACAGCAGCCTTTTCCGCAACGGGAACATTCAGAATACGAGCCGACCGCTTCACAATTCCTGTCAATACGTTCATATCATAATATTCAAAATGAGCTTTAATGCCAAAACGGGCACGAAGCGGACTTGTAAGCAATCCACTACGGGTTGTGGCACCCACCAGGGTAAAAGGATTAAGTTCCAGCTGAATAGAGCGGGCACTCGGGCCTTTATCAATCATGATGTCAATTTTATAATCTTCCATAGCTGAATATAAATATTCCTCCACCACCGGACTCAAACGATGTATTTCATCTATAAACAGTACATCATGTTTATCCAGGTTGGTCAATAAACCGGCCAGATCTCCGGGTTTATCGAGCACAGGCCCCGAACTTAGCTTTAAACTAACTCCAAGTTCATTGGATATAATATTTGACAAGGTGGTCTTTCCCAAGCCGGGCGGACCGAACAGCAGCACATGATCCAGGGCTTCATCACGCATTTTGGCAGCTTGCACAAAAACTTTCAGATTGGAAACCACCTGATCCTGACCTTTAAAATCTTCAAAAGTCAACGGGCGTAACTGTTTATCCATTTCTACATCCTTATCCGAAAAAGACTGTTTGTGCAGATCAAAATCATTTGCCATAAATACGGGTGTTAAAATGAATAAACAAAGATAAGCTAATTCGCATAAAGGTGCCGGATCGCTATTCAAAAAGCTTAATTTCCTTCAGAATAAGATTTAGTTTTTCCATGTCAAACGGTTTGCTTATAAATTCATTCATTCCGTAAGATATGCATTTTTCCCTGTCATTATCCATGGTATTTGCTGTCAGCGCAATAATAGGAATAGGGGAGAGCCCCGTATTACTGTTTTCGTATTCACGTATTTTTAGTGTGGCTTCCAATCCATCCATTACCGGCATCATGATATCCATGAGAATTAAATCGAATGTTTCTTTTTTTATAATATCCACCGCTTTTTTACCATTATTTACTATGGTTACGTGGTGTCTGTAAATTTTAATTGAAAAGTGTACACCCATTTTAATTGAAAAGTGTACAGGTAATCGGAGTAAAAGAGTCAAGGTTAGCCCTGCGAGAGAGCGCAGTGAAGGCTTGCCGAAACGGAGCGAACGAGCAGGGCTAACCTGCGCTCCAAAGCAGTAACTCTTTATGATTAACTTCCGGGTGGACCAACACCCGGACAAATGATTACCTTAATGGTTAAAAACGAGATTATTTCAATGCTGCGACAAGGATTTAATGAATCGCAGGTTGCAAGAAAGAAAAAGTTTAGCCGGACAACGGTGCGCAAGTGGGCAAAGATCTACCATGCCGCTCTGGCACAAAGGAATGGGGATGGTGCCCTGGAAGATTTCCTTTGCGAGAAACCAAAGTACAACAGCTCCGGGAGACAAAAACGCAAACTAAGCAGTTCCATGATGGAGTACATTGACAATTGTCTGAAGGATAATATCGTCAAGTCCAGAACCGGGAGGAAGAAACAACAGATGCTCAACTCGGATATTTATGAACAACTGGTGAAACAGGGATACGACATTTCTTACACCACCGTGAGCAATTACGTCAAAGAAAGAAAGGCTCAGATCATCGGCCAGGGATCAAAAGAAGGTTTCATCAAGCAATGGTACGTTCCCGGAGAAAACTGCGAGTTTGACTGGGGAGAGGTCAACATCTTCATCCGGGGAAAACTGCAACGGATTTATATGGCCGCGGCATCCCTGTGCAGCAATGGCCGGTGGGGATCGCTTTATTACCGGCAGGATACGCTCTCGTTCATGGAGTCTCACGTGGCTGCCTTCAGGTATTTTGGCGGCATCCCCGGTACAATGGTCTATGACAACATGCGCGTGGCCATTAAACAGTTTACCGGCAATGAGAAGAAACCCACAGATGCGCTGGTGCGCATGTCGGCCTTCTATGGGTTTAATTTCCGCTTTTGCAACATTGCAAGCGGTAACGAGAAAGGCCATGTGGAACGAGCCGTGGAGGTGCTTCGCCGAAAAGCTTTCAGCATCCGCGACCGCTTTGAATCCCTTGATCAGGCCAACCAGTACCTGCTTGAGGTTTGCTGTGAACTGAACGCCGATGAGCACATCAGGGACTCATTTATCCTGGAAAAGAACAGCCTGGCTCCACTCACAAGCGATATGGCCTGTTTCGAAGCCAGGGAACTCAAGGTTGACAAGCTTTCCACCTTTTGCCTGAATAACTCGCATTATTCGGTGCCGGGCAGGTATATCAAGAAGACCGCGTGGGTTAAGATGTTCAGCAGCCATGTTCTGGCATACGACACCACCGGGAATCAAAAGATCCTGATTGCCCGCCATGAGCGTTCCTATCAGCCCAAATGGATACTTGACCTCACGCATTATCTTGACATCCTAAAGGTCAAACCGGGAGCATTACCTCAGTCGGTGGCTTTACAACAGGCGCCGGAGAATATCCGCAACCTTTTTGGTAGGCACTTTTCCGGCCATGAGCGTTCATTTATCGAACTGCTCATTTATGCCTCCGAGCGCGATATCCCTTACGATGAACTCTGCCGGGCAGCGGTTACAGCCGAGAGAAAAGGTGTAAAAGAGGTCACACAAAGCCACATTAAGGTGATCCTCGAAAACACAGACCAGGATACCATCCAGCCTGTCCGATCAACCGACATCACCAGGTTTGCACAGGATAACCTCAAAGAATTGTCTCAACTTTTAACTACTCCTTTATGAATACAAATACAGAACAAATCATACCCGGAAAAGACCAGCTGTCAGCCTGTTTGAAAAGCCTGAAGTTGTCGGGGATCCATTCATCGCTGCATCTTACAACCCAAACAGCTATCCGGGAAGGCTGGCCGTATGACCGTTTTTTGTTTGCCCTGCTCCAGTCAGAGAAGCAGCTTCGGGAAGAAAACCACCGTAAGGCACAGGTTAGAAAAGCCGGCTTCCCGCAGTACAAATACCTGGAGGATCTGGACCGTAAGG
>JBFWIL010000219.1:0-4464 GCA_050256015.1 Mangrovibacterium sp.
AGTATTGAATGCAAAAACAACAATCCATGCTGACAGCGAGATAAACATCAGTTGAAACAATGGAAATGCGGGGCTTTGGAAACCATCCTTCGGTTTTCCCCGGTTCCTGTAGCGTAGAATAAAAACACCTGCCACAACCATGGCAGATGACAGCGTAAGCAACAATCCACAGTAAATCATGATTTGTTCAAAGGTTCCTGTCAACAGCAAGAGAGTACTGATCGCAAATTGCAGCCACAGGGCACGGACGGGGATTCCTTTCCTGTTACTTTGGAAAAAATGCCATAAAAGATGTTCCTCGGCCATCTTGGCAGTAACCCGCGAACCGACCCAAACCATCGCACTGATACCGGAGATCAGAAAAAGAGAGATGGCAGAACTGAACACTTTAGCTGTATTTTCGCCAAAAAGATATCTGGCCGTAATGGCACCGACGTCCAGTTGGCCTTTCAGTTGTTCAGACGGAACGTGCTTCAGAAAGACATATTGTAATAAAATATACATTACCGTGACAGCCAATGTTCCCCCGATCAGTGCTCTGGAGAGGTCTTTACGGGGATTGGCAAATTCTTCGGTAATGTAAGCCGCGGCATTCCAACCGGAATAGGAATAGCTTACATAGATCAGTGCTATGGCAAAGGCCGGACTGCTGACCTCTTTCCAAAAAGAGCTGGTGTAGCTGATGGCGTTTCTGCCTTCGGGAATCAGCAGCCCTGCCAGGATAAATACAATAATCAGCAAGACCTTAATCAGCGTGGCAACCACCTGGAAACGGGAGCTTGAACGGATATTGATCGAGTGGACCAGCGTAATCAGGCCGATCAGCAAAATCCCGGAAAATGCGTTATTCACCGCCTGGACAGGAAAATACTTCAACAGGGCAATGGTTGTTAAGGCAATCGGGGCGGCAAATCCTACCGAAATAGACACCCATCCGGAAAGATAACCAACCAGCGGATGATAAATCCGGGAGAGAAACACATATTCTCCACCCGACTTCCGGATTTGTGTACCTACTTCGGCATAGCTGAAAGCACCCGACAAAGCCATTACTCCACCCAGCAGCCATAGACTCAGGATCGTTCCCGTATTACTCAGATCAACCAGTTGGAATCCAAGGCTGGTGAACACACCGGCCCCGATCATATTGGCAATAACGATAGATGCACCGGTCCAGGCATTTATCTTGCCTGCTTTATTTGTTGTCATTCAGAATCCCTTGAAATATGTATCCGTTGATTTCTCAGTCCTGACTGTATTCCCGAATCAGTTTATACGCCTGCAGCGTACTGTCTGCATTTAAATAGGAATTTCGGATGGCCCGGTAATTTTCCAGGATCTTTACACCTTTGTAATAGATTACGGAATCTATACTTGCACTGGGCACGTAATCCTTCGGATAGGTATATACAAAATTCCCCATATCAGGCATGGAGAAGGTCGGAATACGGAAGGCGTTCCGTTCCACGAATTTTCCGGTTCTTTCCTTTTCCCGCAACAACTTATCCAACGCACTGATGCGGACCACACTCAACTGGATAAGACGGCGTTTGCCGTAAGTGGATCTGTAGGGGATCATAATGACTTTTAATCCGGGCAGATCGATCTGGTTGACTGCCTGCTGGATGGTTTCCAGCCTGTCCAGATACTGACCATGGATTTCCCGGTTCAGGATGTTGGCATCTGAGGCCTTTGTGCTGTCGGTGTTGGCTATGGGAAAACCAAATGTTACCAATGAACTCATCGGTTTGATATCGCCCAACAGGGAATACAAGGCCTCATTGTCAAGTCCTTTTTGCAGGATAGAGTCGATTAAGTCCAGTTGCACCGGATTCGTAACCTGATCCCTGCTTTTCAGTTGTTGTATCTGTGTACTGCAGGCCATAGCCAGCAACAGGGAAAGGACTGCGGAGAGTAGATAGTTGATCTTATTCATATTTTAGCTTGTTTTGCCCTGAGTGTAACTTTCGTTGTCGATAATAATGGCGCTGTCTTCAGAAATTACAGCCAACCGATAGCTTGAACTGTTGCCTGCTGTCAAAGGTATGATCCCGCGATTTTGTATATCTGAACTCCGCTTTCACAAAGAAGTTTGCCGACATATCCGTTTTTAATTTCTGAGAGTAAATTACGGATCCGGCAAGGGAATAATAACCGGCATTCATGTATTCGGCATCCGTCTGTTCCAGTTTCGTAACAACGGGGTAATCGGCATGACTTCCGTTGTATTGGTAAGATCCTGAAAGATTGTCGCTGTAAGTATAGTCGGCACCTGCCAAGATCCTTCTGGTCAAGGTATTCCCCCGAAGCGTGAAGTTCCGCTTGACCCGGATACGCAGAGCTATATTTTCTGAATCTTTCCAGGAAAAGGGAAGGATATACTCGTCTTCCCTTTTCAGGTAACTTAGTTCTGCTCCCAGTTTCCAGTCATATTCCGTCGCTCCTTTGCAACCTGTTCCCGCGAAGCGTCCTGGATCCTGTCTTGTGTCTTGATACTTGTGTCTGTTCTTCAATCGTTAATCGCAGTTCATATAGATTCTTTCTGCCCTTGAAAATTTTTAGCTGACTGAACCGGATTTCCGGATTCATAACCGGCCTGCCCTGTTTCTGAGATACTATTAATTAACATCCAGGTATTTACTGATAATTAAATACATAGCAACTGATGAGGATAATTTGAAAGCAGATGCCGATTTTATAGCAAGACGGTGCGTGTTAAGCTGCTCGATAATACCGTCGGTCTGAAAACAAAAATCCCTTAGAATCCGGTTCCCGTTATTTTCACCGCTACGCATTAAAACAATAACCTGACCGCCAACTTTTAATATCCGGGTGGCCTCTCCGAATAAGTCTTTTCGTTCCAGGTCTGCGTTCGCATGGATAATAATCTTATCAAACAGACATTCTCCATCGGGTAGTTGATAATTCCTGATCCCTCTTCCTTTTTGACATTCAACCCGAAACGGACAGGTATTGCAATGAAAGCTGGTCTTACCTGGTTGTTGCTTGTTTTTAGTTTGATTTTTTACGACGGAACCCGGCCTTGCTACTATTTCATAGGTATTTCCTCCGGGACCAACCTGAAGGATCCGGCAATCATCCTCCATATCTGCCAGGTTGTTGATCAATCGGACTAAGAAATCATGATAGGTCATTTCCCTGTGGATTTGTTCCTTCAAAGTAAGTAAACCTTCAATGATGTAAGTGTCGGAATGTTCATATTTTCGTTTTTTGTTGGTTGCTGACTTCGTTCTACGGGTTCACGGCTCTCTTTTTCTTTTTGATGTTTACTTTTTCCCGCCTGCTGACACTAAAGTTACCCGGCACCTGTGCCTGTATGAAAAGTGCCTTTGATTTTTTGCCGGTCAATTCTGATTCTGTTATGCTGAACCCACATGAAGATAAAAGGTTACAGGCATCATTCAATCCTAAGTTGCGGCCTCCCCGGGGCGGTTTCCCGTAGGTTTTAAGGTAGCGGTAACCCATGCCTAATTTATGACGGAGTTTCATCCCTTTTTGGGTATAACTAATTACAATTAAAGAACCTTCTTTTTTTAATACCCTTTTACATTCCCGAACTGCATTTTCAGGGTTCGGGATAATATGGATCAGGTTAGCCATGAAAACCGTATCAAAATGATTATCAGGATAAGGCAAGTTGAAGCAATCGGCTTTTTCAACTTTTATGTTGGCATAAGTTTTTAAACGCTTTTTTGATGCTTCTGCCATCTCGTCGGATAAGTCAGTAGCCAATATGGAATCCGCCTTTTTAGCCAAAACTTTTGAATAAGTTCCGTTACCGCATCCTAATTCAAGGACATTTTTCATTTTTTTTAATGATGCAACTTTATTTAGTACAAGCTCTACATCGGATTTCCCAACGACATAGTTGTTCCGTTCTTCAAAATCGTTGGCAAAACGTGACCAGTATATTTCTTTTTGTTCCATTTTTATTGTTTTTTTATTTTACTATTTGTATGTGGTCTTGCCACTAAATAAACCATAGGTATTACTCCTTTTAATAATTTGCATTTTATTATTTCAAAGCCACTTTTTTCAACAAATTTCTTTAATGATGCCACTGACCATCGTGTGCGTGCCCTGAACCCCATGATGTTCATACAGCGCGAGAAGAAGTGGCTCGTCAGATTTTCTCCATGGCAATAGGTGGGGATAATGATCGTGCCATTTTCTTTTAATACCCGTTTTATTTCCTGCATCGCCTGCCCCGGGTCAAACAACAAATGCAACACGTTTGATGCAATTATGCTGTAGAATGAATTATCAGAAAAATCCAAATTACAAATATCGCCTATCCTGAAATCAATATTCTTTACCGATTGCTTTTCAGCTTTTTCTTTGGCAATTTTCAGCATCTCGGGCGATAAATCAATGGCGGTAACTTCAGAAACCAGATTGCTTAATTGTAAAGAGATTAAACCTGTTCCTGTGGCTGCTTCCAAT
>JBFWIL010000220.1:0-4455 GCA_050256015.1 Mangrovibacterium sp.
CAAGAAGGACTGGATAGTGGGATAGCAGTGGATTTTAATCCAGAGAATCATTTGGAGACATTAAAAGCCAAAAAGACATATAATGGTAAAGTACAGGATAAGCAATAAGGCGATAGAGGATTTATCCGGCATATGGGAATATACGTACGATAAGTGGTCGGAGAAACAAGCGGATAAATATTACCGAATGCTGATAGAAACATTTCAGGAGGTTGCCGATAGTCCGCTAATAGGGAAAAAGTATTCAATTATAAGAAATGATCTTTTAGGTTGCAGATCGGGGCGACATATTGTTTTTTATCGTAGAATAGAAAATGATGAAGTCGAAATCATTAGGATCTTACATGAGCAAATGGATATAAAAAACCGGTTAAAAAAGGAATAACCCCACATAACCAAAATGCGAAACGCCAGTCGCACGGAGGCGGGCGGGGGTTAGAACTCTCGCCCGAAAAATCAAAAATCACACACATTGATGACGGTTTCAACTTCTTCTCGCAGAATGTCCGAAAATACAAGAGCAAACTGTTAATACATCAATCGAAAGAAGCCTTTCAATCGTCCAAAGACAAGATCAGGAAACTGTTCCGAGAAAACCGTGGCATACCTGCTCATGCCTTAATCCGTATTTTGAACCCGTTAATACAAAAAAGCAACCCTACTTCGTTTAATCGCATAAAACTAAAAAATGCTTTTCTTCTTAGTCAGTTTGTGTTGTACATTTCGCTAATAATTATAAAACATACGTGGTTAAATAAACAACCGCTGAACATCTATCGATATCCAGCGGTTTTGCGGATTTTTAACATTTTTGGAGCTCCCCAGGTAGGACTTGAACCTACGACCTACGGATTAACAGTCCGCCGCTCTAACCAACTGAGCTACTAGGGAATTTTGCAATTTCCTTTTCGACTTTTGCATTTTAAAAGCGATGCAAAAATAACAGCTTTTCCGGAAACTAAAAACTTTTTTCATGAATTTTATTCTCCTCCGGTTAAAGCCTGTTACCGGGAAACCGGCAAACCGCTCCTTTTCGCTTCACAATCAGGGATATGCCTGAAAAAGAGAAGGCAAACAGACAGATCTTTCTTTTCCGGATTCCGATATATTGACTATTTTCGCCCCGTATTTTATTGAAACCTGCATTATGTGGATTCGTTTCTCCAGATTCATTCTACGAAACAGGATTTTTCTGCTCGTCCTGCTTGGCCTTGTAACCCTGTTTATGACTTTCCAGGCAACGCGAGTGGAAATGTCCTACGAATACTCCCAGCTCCTTCCTAAAAAGGATCCGGCCTACCTTGATTTTCAGCAGTTTAAAAACACTTTTGGCGAAGAAGGAAACCTGATCGTTGTCGGACTTACCGACCCCGATTTTTTTAATCTGACCCATTTTTTACACTGGCGGGAGCTAACGAATGAGCTGAAACAAATTGACGGCGTGGAGAACCTGATCTCCGTATCGGACACCTACGATCTGGTCAAAAATGCCCGGGAACGCAGGTTTGAAGTGGAACCTGTTTTTCCCGACACGATAACCGGTCAGGCGCAACTGGACCGGCTGGCCAAAACCCTGCACTCACTGCCCATCTACCGGGGACTACTGTACAACCCCGATGAAGACGTATACATCCTGGGCATCACTGTTAGCAAGGACAAAATGAAATCCAGGGAACGTGAAAAAATGGTGCTGGCCATTAAAGACCGGTGCGACAGGTTTTCGGAAGAATCGGGACTCAGCCTGCATTATTCGGGCCTGCCCTACATCCGGGTAATCAATTCCATTCGCATCAAAGCAGAGATCTACCTGTTCAGTGCCCTGGCTGTTGGACTGTGTGCCCTGATCCTCTTCCTGTTTTTCCGCTCTTTCAAGGCAGTCCTCTTCCCCCTGCTCATCGTGCTTACCGGGGTCATCTGGGCCATGGGGAGCATGGCTCTACTGGGCTTCAAGATCACCCTGCTCACCGGCATGATCCCCTCCCTGCTCATCGTCATAGGCATTCCCAACAGCATTTACATGCTGAACAAGTATCATTACGAATTCAAGGCACACAAAAACAAGATCAAGGCCCTGCAGCGGGTCATTATCAAGATCGGTAACGCCACACTGCTCACCAATCTGACCACAGCTTGCGGCTTTGCCACCTTCATCGTAACCAACAGCGATATCCTGCGCCAGTTCGGCGTGGTGGCGTCTCTGAACATATTCGGACTGTTTCTGCTGTCGATCATCATGATCCCAACCATCTTCAGCTTTATCCGTCCGCCCAAGCCCAGACACATCAAACACCTGGAAAACAAGTACGTAAAAAAAATCACAGAGAAGCTGGTTCACCTCACCTCCCACCATATCCGAACGATCTGCACCCTTGCCCTGATTGTACTGCTGACAAGTATTTTCGGCATCACGCTGATCCGCACTTCCGGCTACATGGTAGATGATATTCCCGAAAAAGATATCATCTACCGGGACCTCAAATTCTTTGAACGGCACATTGAAGGCGTTATGCCAATGGAAATCGTGATCGACACAAAAAAGCCCCGGGAAGCCATGAACTTAAAAACATTCCGGCTCATGGACCGTCTGGAACAACAGCTGGCTGCCCACCCCGAACTCTCGACCCCGCTTTCCATGCTGAACATGCTGAAGTTCTCCAAACAGGCTTTTTACAACGGGAAAGAAAAATACTACAGTCTGCCCGGAGTCAATGAAAAGAATTTCATACTGGCCTATACATCCAACTCCCTGGCCGGTACCGACCTGGGAATCGGGCAACTGCATTCCTTCATCGACAGCAGCCAGCAGATCACCCGCATCAGCATCCGGGCCAAGGATATCGGCACCCATGCCATGGACAGACTCTACAGAAAAATCAGGAAGGAAGTGGATTCAGTCTTCCCGGCCGAAGATTACCTGGTCTCCATCACCGGATCAAGCATCACCACCTTCAAGGGGAACCAGTACCTGGTCAAGAACCTGTTTTCCAGTCTGGCCCTGGCCATCGTCCTGATTGCCGGTCTCATGACCCTGATGTTCTTCTCCTGGCGTATGGTGCTTCTGTCGCTCATTCCCAACCTGCTGCCTCTGATCTTTACCGCCGGGTTTATGGGCATTACCGGAATTCCGATCAAGGCATCCACCATCCTGGTATTCAGCATTGCCTTCGGCATCTCGGTAGACAATACCATTCATTTCCTGACCAAATACCGGCAGGAAATGCTGGCCACCGGGGGCAGCATCAAAAGATCGGTCAAACGGGCCCTGCGAGAAACCGGGGTAAGCATGCTTTATACCTTTGTTGTGCTGTTCTTCGGCTTCGGCGTATACAGTGTCTCTAAATTCGGGGGAACGGCGGCCCTGGGTATCCTGGTCTCACTAACCCTGCTGGTGGCCATCACATCCAACCTGATCCTGCTACCCGGACTGCTGATGGGATTCGACCGCTGGATCACCATCCGGGCTTACCGCGAACCCCTGCTAACCATCTACAACGAAGAAGACGATATTGAACTGAATGAACTAAAAATCGGGAAGCCTGCCTCTAACAACAATCATCCCCCAAAAATAAAAAAGCAATCATGAACAGCCTGAACGACCTCCGGCAGATGCTGGAAACAACCCTGGAACAGGAAGCCCGCCGCATCGGTCTTACCGAACCGGTCACTCTCTACGACCCTATTCATTATGCCCTGAAGGTAGGCGGGAAACGCCTGCGTCCGGTCATGCTGCTGATGGCCTGTGAACTCTTCGGGGGAAAGGCAGAAGAAGCCATGCCGGCAGCACTGGGCATCGAGATCTTTCACAACTTCACCCTGCTCCACGACGACATCATGGACAAGGCGATCATGCGACGCAACCAACCTTCCGTGCATATCAGGTACAGCACCAACGCGGCCATTCTTTCGGGCGATGCCATGTCGAACATGGCTTACCAGTACCTGCTGAAAACCAGAAGCAAATTTCTCAGAGAAATTATCAGTCTCTTTGCCAAAACAGCGACAGAAGTGTGCGAAGGCCAGCAACTGGACATGGATTTTGAAAACCTGCCTGTGGTTTCCATAGATAACTATCTCCGGATGATCCGGCTAAAAACCGCCGTACTGTTTGGCTGTAGTCTGAAAACCGGAGCGCTGATTGCCGGAACTTCAATCGAAAATGCGCACCGCATCTACGATTTCGGCATACATATAGGACTGGCTTTTCAGCTCCAGGACGATCTGCTCGATATATTTGCAGAGGAAGAGAAACTGGGCAAAAAGCTCGGGGGAGATATCCTGGCCAACAAAAAAACGTTCCTTCTGCTAAAATCCCTGGAACTGGCATCACCACGGCAAAAGGAGGAACTGCTCCGGTGGATCGGCGACAAATCCTGCAATCCCGGAGAAAAAATAGCCGCAGTAAAAAACATTTACAACCAGACCCACATAAGACAATACACAAGCGAACTTATAGAT
>JBFWIL010000221.1:0-4448 GCA_050256015.1 Mangrovibacterium sp.
CCTGAAAATGTTTCGCACAGCTCCAGAAGCAATCGGATCTACTCCCCCGGAGCCGGCTCCCCGTACAAAATCTCATAATCAATATCATAATAAAAAACAACCAGATGAAACTCTCTATTTTTCTAAGCCTGGCCCTGCTCTTTTCCGGCCGGGAACTTGCAGCCCAATCCTGGCAATCTGACATGGAAGACGGAACATACAAAAATCCGGTGCTCTATGCCGACTATTCCGATCCCGACGTATGCCGGGCGGGCGATGACTTTTACATGACCGCCTCCAGTTTTAACTGTGCCCCGGGATTACCCATCCTGCATTCCAAGGACATGATCAACTGGAAACTGATAGGCTATGCCCTGGAACGGCAGGTTCCGGAAGATTTTTTCAGCGTTCCCAGGCATGGTATGGGGGTCTGGGCTCCGGCCATTCGTTTTCATAAAGGAGAATTTTACATTTATTATCCCGATCCCGATTTCGGCATATACATGACCAAGGCTGCCGATGCCCGGGGCCCCTGGAGCGATCCGGTGCTGGTAAAAGAAGGCAGGGGCTGGATCGATCCCTGTCCGTTGTGGGACGAAGACGGCAGGGCTTACCTGGTAAACGCCTTTGCCGGCAGTCGGGCCGGCATCAAGAGTTTGCTAATGGTTCACGAAATGAATCCCGACGGCACCCGTCTGCTGGGTAACGGGGTGATGGTCTTTGACGGCCATGGAGACCACGGCACCGTGGAAGGTCCCAAATTCTACAAACGCAACGGTTATTATTACATCTTTGCCCCGGCAGGCGGGGTTAAGCCGGGATGGCAGCTGGTGTTACGCTCCAGAAACGTGTTTGGTCCGTACGAGCACAAGGTGGTGCTGCACCAGGGAAACACAGCAGTAAACGGTCCGCATCAGGGAGCCCTGATTGAGCTGGATTCAGGCGAATCGTGGTTCTACCATTTCCAGGATCGTAACGCTTACGGACGCATTGTACACCTTCAGCCGGTAAGCTGGGTTGACGACTGGCCCATTCCGGGCACCGACACCAACGGCGACGGCATTGGCGAGCCGGTAGACCGTCATAAAAAACCCGCTTTGGGAAAAACCTGGCCCGTACAGCTGATCCCTGCCGGCGACGAGTTTAACGGACACAGGTTCGGACTGCAATGGCAATGGCATGCCAATCCGCAAACCGGCTGGGGTTATATGTCAGGGAACCTGGGATTTTTGCGTCTTAACTGTGTCTGCCAGGACGAAAGCATCCGTAACCTATGGGAAGTTCCCAACCTGTTCCTGCAGAAATTCCCCGCTCCGGAATTCTCGGCTATCGTTAAGCTGCGCTTTTATCCGCATCAGGAAGGCGACCGTACCGGACTGTTGATCATGGGGGAAGATTATGCCTGGATAGGACTGGAACAAAAAGAAGGAAAACTCAATATGAGCATGAAAACCTGCCTGGCTTCTAATGAAGGAAATCCAGAAACAACCATAAAGGAGGAAAGCTGGGAAACACAGGACATATACCTGCGGGTGGAAATCGATAAGGATGCCCGGTGCCGGTTCAGCTACAGCAAAAACGGGAAAAAGTTCATCTCCGTGAACGAAGTCTTCCAGGCCAAAGCCGGAAGATGGATCGGAGCCAAGGTGGGACTGTTTGCCACCTCTTCAAGGAAAACCAACGATGCCGGATACGTAAACGCAGACTGGTTCCGGGTGAAATAAGTACCCCGGTAGTTGGAAGATTAACAATACTCATACGACAAACAACAGCAATTTTAAATTCGATGAACAACACCAAATTAAAGTTATTATGGATTGCAGTCCTGTTCATGGGACTGGCAGCATGTGAAGACAGTACGGAACAGAAAATCAACCTCTTCATGATCGGCGATTCCACCATGGCCAACAAAGCGGAAAACCGGGCTCCTGAAACAGGTTGGGGAATGATTTTTCAGGACTTTTTCAAAGAAAGGCTCAGCGTGCACAATCATGCCCGGAACGGACGCAGTTCCAAGAGCTTTATCGGGGAAGGCCTCTGGCAGGAAGTTTACGAGCAACTTAAGCCGGGCGACTATGTGTTTATCCAGTTCGGACACAATGACCAGAAGGAAAAGAGTCCGGACCGTTTCACCAATCCCCTGACCACCTTCCGTGCCAACCTGAAATATTATGTGCAGGCCTGCCGGGAAAAAGGCGCCCGTCCGGTGCTTTTTACCCCGGTTGTCCGGCGAAATTTCAATGAAAACGGAACGCTGATCGACACGCACGGCCTGTATCCACTGGTTACCCGCATGACGGCCGGAGAACTGGATGTGCCCTGCATTGACCTGCAGCTGCTCACCGAGCAGCTGGTGACCAGGCTGGGACCGGAGGATTCCAAACAACTGT
Source organism: Mangrovibacterium sp. (assembly GCA_050256015.1). Lineage (GTDB taxonomy): Bacteria > Bacteroidota > Bacteroidia > Bacteroidales > Prolixibacteraceae > JBFWIL01. The sequence goes on from JBFWIL010000221.1 coordinate 2,370, forward strand.
ATTTGTGGCTAAATCCGGGCGAACACGCCAACTACCCGGAAGGGTCGCAGGACAATACCCACTTTAACCTTAACGGAGCCCGCCAGGTAGGGGAAATGGTGGTCGGAGAACTCAAACGGCTGCATCTGCTGGAAAACTATTTGCAGGAACAGGCCCGGCCCTGACATCCCGGAATTTCCAACAAAAAAACCAAAGGGAAACGTGATTACGAGCAGGAGGATGTTCCGGAAGCGGGCATCCTCTTTTATTTTACCGGGAAATCGAACATTTTCCGGCCTTCCAGGAAACCTTCCAGCCGGTCTCCGATCGCGACGGGTCCAACGCCCGCAGGAGTACCGGTGTAAATCAGGTCTCCGATCTTCAATGTAAAGTAACGGGAAACCCAGCTGATCAGCTCATCTACAGGGAAAAGCATATGAGCCGAATCGCCATGCTGTACCGTCTGCCCGTTTTTTTTCAGCTCAAACCGGATGGATACGGGATCAGGCAGTTCCTTCTTAGGAATAAAGGAACTGCCAATCACAGCCGAACGGTCAAAACCTTTGGCCTTTTCCCATGGAAGGCCCTCTGCTATAAGCCGGTTTTGCAGATCACGCGCCGTAAAATCGATTCCCAGTCCGATTTCTTCATAATACCGGCAGGCAAAACGGGGGTCAACATGCGACCCCAGCCGTCTAATGCGGACAACCAGTTCGCATTCGTAATGCACCTCCCTGCTAAAGGAGGGAATATAAAAAGGCTCATTGTTTCTCAACAAAGCGGAATCGGGCTTCATGAAAATAACCGGTTCTTTCGGAAAGTCGTTCCGGAGTTCCCTTACATGTTCGCTGTAATTTCTTCCGATGCAGATAATTTTCACGGAAAGACGATTAAGGTAAAAAAGGCCTAGGCTTTCATGCGCAGCTTGATGCCAGTAAGCACCTTTTTGGTATACAGGGGAAACTCCCCGTTCATGATCCAGCCAAAATAACCGGGCTGTTCGCGCAGTACCTTTTCCACGGGTACCCCTTTGTTTTTGCCGAAGTTAAACACTTCCACCCCATTCTCATCGTAAACGATCCGTCCCACGAAATCCACGTTCCGGTCGTAAGCGGAAAAACGGCTCAACGCCTCCACATCGTTTTGAACGGGTTTTGTCTTCCTTCCGTTTGTCTCTTCGTACTCCGCATCCTCATATATATCAAGCTGGGCCTTCAGTACATCATAGGTAGCCCGGGTATCAGCCATGGCTCCGTGGGCCCCCTCCAGTTCCTGTTGACAATAGAACTTAAAAGCAGCAGACAAAGTCCTTTTTTCCATCTTGTGAAAGATGGCCTGCACATCGATGAACTTCTTCCGTTTGAGGTCAATATCCACGCCAACACGCAAAAATTCCTCCGCCAGCAGCGGGATATCAAACCGATTGGAATTGAAACCGGCCAGGTCGCAGCCTTCAATAAAACGGACCAGCGAACGGGCCACCTCCCGGAACGTGGGCTTATCTTTCACATCCTCATCGTAAATCCCGTGTATTTTACTGGCCTGTTCCGGAATCGGCATTTCCGGATTAACCCGCAGTTCCCGGTTTTCCTCACTTCCGTCCAGATGGATCTTCAGCAGAGCTATTTCCACAATACGGTCAGTTACAATATTGATTCCCGTAGTCTCCAGATCCAGAAAAACCAGGGGATTTTTTAAATTCAGTTTCATGTGCTTATTTTTTCAATTTAACTTACTGCAATTAGTATATATTAAAAGCTTTGTATACATGCAATGCTTTAATTCGTTTATATTTTTAATTTTCAATGGCAACCCGGTAGCCGAACTCGCATGAAATATAATCATCTTTCTGGATGATAATTTTTACCATGCCCGTTTCATTGCTTAAATAACTTACAGGATTCCGGTTTCCACGGAAAGTTTCCTGTTATCCAGGTTTTATGCCGTCTCTCTGTAAAGACAGTACCGCCGACCGGGCGCTACGCAAATCCTTACGACTGAAAAAAAAGACCCGACAGAAAATCTCCGCCAGGTCCGACAAATTTCCTTCCTACACTCAGGCATTGATCATCATCGGCATCAAAAGCATGAGCATGTCTT
>JBFWIL010000222.1:0-4410 GCA_050256015.1 Mangrovibacterium sp.
ACACTACCTGATTATGAATATTAAAACAAAACTGTATTCCCGGATCCGGGGAATCCTGGTTCTCTTCTTCTTACTGGCAGCCGCGGGATTTTGTCCGCTGCAGGCCGGAACTCCTTCCCGGGCCGGTAACCCTCTGCAGAAGCAGGCGGGAAAACCCGGCGAACTGATTTTGTCTTCTCCACCAGGAGCAAATGCATCGGGGGGTATCAACCCAACAAGCTAAAAAAACAGTCAGCGGACGGGTAACCGACCCGCAGGGCCAGCCACTGCCGGGCGTGACCATCGTGGTAAAGGGAACCACCACCGGAACCATCACCGGAGCAGACGGGAATTACAATTTAAATAACATTCCTGCCGACGCTGTTCTTGTCTTCTCCTTCGTGGGTATGAAAGCACAGGAGATCCCGTACACCGGGCAACCCACGATGAATGTAACCATGACCGAAGAGACCATCGGCATCGGCGAGGTGGTGGCCGTAGGTTATGGCACAATGAGGAAAAAAGACCTCACCGGCTCTATCACGCAAATCCGTCCCGACAAAATTGCAGACGAAAACCCGAAGACCGTGCAGGATATTCTTCGCGGCACCCCAGGGCTGAACGTGGGGTTCGATCCTTCGGCAAAAGGAGGGGGTTCCATGCAGATACGCGGACAACGTTCTGTCTATACCGACGGGGGACATAACGATCCGCTGCTTATCCTAGACGGAATGATCTTCTATGGTGAATTATCGGAAATCAATCCCGATGATATTGAACAGATAGACGTCCTGAAAGATGCTTCGGCGGCTGCCGTTTACGGTGCCAAGTCGGCCAATGGGGTAATTATTATTACAACCAAAAAAGGAAAGCTGGGAAAACCGACGATTACTTTTTCTGCAAGTATCGGTTTTGCCACGATGGGAACAAACCGCAGAAGAGTTTTTAGCCCGGAAGGCTATCTGCAATACCGCGAAGACTGGTATACCGCCCCTACTTACGGGTTAAATGCCGAAACAGGCCAATACGAAGCCTATCAGTCCTCTTACAAAGACAAGCCCGGATACTACATTAAACCGACATTGGATAATCTGGCAAGATACGGTATTACCCTTGACCAATGGAGGGCTTATACCACGAACAGCGAAGCATCTGATGAAAAAATCTGGGCGACACGCCTTTTGCTGCAGGGGAATACGTTAACGAATTATCTTGAAGGTCGTACTTTCGATTGGTACGACCACAGTTTCCGCACAGGGTTTAACCAGGATTACAACGCCAGCATATCAGGGGCAGGTGAGCAGATGAATTATTATATGTCGATCGGCTACCTGAAAAATGAAGGCGTTGCCGCAGGTAACGATTACAGGGCTTTTCGCTCGAACCTGAAGGTAGAGGGCAAGGTTACTAATTGGCTTGATGTTGGTGCAAACGTCAACTTTCAGGATCGTACCGATGGTGATATTGCAGTGGACTGGGCAACGCAGATACAAAACAGTCCGTTTTCAACGTATGCCGATGAAGACGGAAATCCGGTGGTTCACCCGATGGGCGACGGAACGGTTTTTAAGGGGTACAATTACGATTTTGACAGGCAATACATGGATCTGGAAAAAGGTTACACGGTATTGAATACCATATTTACCGCCAAAGTGAAATTGCCGTTCAACATTACTTATTCGTTTAACGTTTCGCCCCGTTATCAATGGTTCTACGACCGCTATTTCGAGTCGTCGGAGCATCCCGATTGGTCCGCCATAGACCACGGAGTAAACCGGGAACAGTCAAAACGCTTTGACTGGTCGCTCAATAATACCATTAACTGGGATTATACGTTTGCCGGAAAGCATCACGTGAACCTGACACTTGTACAGGAAGCCGAAGAACGGAAGTTCTGGAAAGACCGGATTGAAGCCCGCAACCTGCTGCCTACCGATGCGCTGGGGTTCCACGAAACAAAAGTGGGCGATAAAGACAGAAGCTCTTTCGATTCGGAAGACTCTCATGAAACGGCCGACGGTAAACTGGCACGTGCATTTTACTCTTACGACGACCGCTATATGATTACGGCTTCTGTTCGACGCGACGGTTATTCGGCATTCGGAACCTCCAATCCGCGGGCAACGTTTTACTCAACGGCGGTTGCCTGGACCTTTACCAACGAGAATTTTTTCAACTGGGAACCGATGAGTATGGGGAAGCTGAGATTTTCGTGGGGGGAAAACGGTAACCGGTCGCTTGCTGATCCGTATATTGCGCTTGCCAACCTTGGCGCCGGAATGGGGGCAACCCAGGGTTATGTAGATGTAAACGGAGACTACGTGCAATACCGTTATATGTCGGTGGACCGTTTGGCAAACCCCCACCTTAAATGGGAAAAAACAACTTCCTGGAATATCGGTCTGGATTATGGTTTTCTTGACAACCGTATCTCGGGAACCTTAGACTATTATGTGATGCCCACCACCGATATGATCATGAATCAATCACTGCCCGGTTTCTCGGGAGTAGGTAGTATAACCTCCAATCTGGGCAAAGTGAAGAACACGGGTTTTGAACTTTCCATCAATTCCAGGAATATTAAAAATGATGTTCTGGAATGGAACACCACTTTTGGTTTTTCCTATACAAAAAACAGGATAAAACACCTCTACTATGAGTACGAGGATGTACTCGATGAAGCGGGAAATGTTACCGGGACAAAAGAATCGGACGACATTTCCAATAAATGGTTTATAGGACAGCCCATCAGCACGATATGGGACTATCGCGTAACCGGCATATGGCAGACGGACGAAGTCGAAGAAGCTGCGAAATACGGTCAGCGTCCGGGCGATCCCAAAGTGGCAAACAACTATACAGCCGACGATAAAGTAAACGCTGACGGTACCGTTACCCCCGTGTATAACAACAAAGACAAAGAATTTTTGGGTCAGACCGCTCCCAAAATCCATTGGTCGTTGCGAAATGATTTCACGTTCTTTAAAAACCTGGATTTTTCTTTCAATATCTATTCTTACTGGGGGCACAAAAGCCTTAGTAGTAATTACTTAAATCAGGATAACGGTACCTCTTCAATTACAAACGGATTTAATCTTTATGCCAAAGAATACTGGACGCCTGATAATCCAACCAATGAATTTGGGCGTTTAGATGCCAGGGGGCCGGCAGGAGTGACATCTCCCGGTATGCTTTACAACCGCTCGTTTATCCGTCTCGAAAACATAACGCTGGGATATACCTTGCCTAAAAGGATCACTTCAAGATGGACGATCGAGAAACTAAAAATATACGGGAACATTCGAAATGTGGCTGTTTGGACAAAAGACGACTGGGACTATTGGGATCCTGAAACTTCAGGTCTGGCACCCAGAGTATATACCATCGGATTAAATCTGACTTTATAAAACGAACGACAAAAAGACTTTTGATGCACAGACAAATGTTTATTTGGCAAGTTCCATGCGTTGGGAATTCAATTGAAAAAGGATACGCTGACACCCCAATTGCAAAACGTTAAACTGAAAAAAAATAAACACATGAAACGACTGAGAAAACTTTTCTCACACCAGCGAATGTTTATTTCGGGAGTTCCATCCGTTGGTGACTCAATTGAAAAGCAAACGCTGATACGCAAATTATACAGACTTGAATTGAAAAAATAAACAGATGAAAAATATGTATAAAAAAATAGCTGTATTATCAGGGAAAATACTAATAGTAACAGCTTTGATAATCGTCTCCGGCTGTTCTGAAGATTTTTTGGACCCCGACCCGTTGTCTTTTTACGAGCCTACGAAGACTTTTAGTACCGAGTCGGGTTTGGAATCGGCTCTGGCAATGGCAGACCGGCATCTCCGAACCTATTGGAGCTACTATAGTACGCAGGACTTATCACTTCCGATAAGCAGCGAATACATGTTTTCCGACCTGGCTGTTGCAGGTAAAACGGACGACGGAAACATTTTTATTGATATCGCGACCCGGTTAACCCCCTCGGATGGATTGCATAACAACAATACAAACCGACTCTCTTATTTCTGGGGTGAAACTTACACCGGAATTAAGTATGCAAATACCGTCATTAGTTTTATCGATGATGTAGAAGGCATGGACGAAGCAATCAAGAATGAATTCCGGGGCAGAGCATATTTCCATCGCGCCTTCCGCTATCTCGCTCTCTCTTTCCAGTTCAAAGACGTACCGTTGGTAACGAAAATTCTTGAAGTGCCAAAGACAAATTACCAAAGTACCAGGCGTGAAGCGATTTTAGAAAAAATTACCGAAGATATGGAAAAGGCTGTACAGTGGGTACCCGAACAATCGGAAATGGAGCTTATAGGTATGATAAACAAAGGCGCCTGCCGCCAACTGCTCATCAAATGCTACCTGGCTACCGGACAATGGGACAAAGCCATTGCAGAAGCGGAC
>JBFWIL010000223.1:0-4363 GCA_050256015.1 Mangrovibacterium sp.
GAAGGGCGTCAAGCAGAAATTTGTAGTTGGGGAAATGATTTTTATCAAGCGAGAGGTAACTTTTTGTTCCGGAAAGGACCACGGAGGAAAGTTCGATACGCTTATCCCGGATGTGAAAGCGTTCCACAAAGGCATCCAGCCGGTTCACATAAAGCAGGGTATCACCCTGCCGGTCCTCTATCAGCACCTGGCCTAGCCTTATCCGGTTGAAGAAAGAAATGCCGACCCGTTCCACACGAATGGTTGTCTCCAGACTTTCGGAAAGTTGCCGGGTGATCATTCCGGTCAGCCGCGTTTGTACTGCGCTGAACTGCAGAAGCAGAACGGCCAGCAGAAGCAGTCCGGACAGGAGGCCGCCGAACCAGATTACTATGGTGACTGTTTTTTTTATAATTTTGCTATTTCTTGTCATGGACAAAATAAATTAAAAACGACGGATTTCCGTAAATTCGCCGTATTTTTTTCATGTCGGCCGGCAGATCAAAAAGGCGGGTTTGCAGATCCGCCTGCTTCCCGAACCTGAAGGTGATGCCGGTCGTGATGGATTTGGCCCGGTGAACAGGGGAAAATTAATGCAAAAATCATGATGGAACAGAAAAACAAGATTATCATTCTGGGCATTGAGTCCTCCTGTGATGACACTTCAGCGGCGTTGATCCGGAATGGCTGCCTGCTGTCGAATGTCATCGCCGGACAAAAGGTTCATGAAGCTTACGGCGGGGTAGTGCCCGAACTGGCTTCCAGAGCTCACCAGCAGCATATTGTCCCGGTGGTGGATCAGGCCCTCCGACAGGCCGGAATTGAACGGGAAGAGATTACGGCGGTGGCTTTTACCCGCGGTCCGGGATTACTGGGTTCCTTGCTGGTGGGAACATCCTTTGCCAAGGGATTTGCCCTTTCCTCGGGCATTCCCATTATCGAGGTTAATCATTTGCAGGGACATGTGCTGGCTCATTTTATACGGGAAAAGGATACAGAGTTCCGGGTTCCCCGTTTTCCGCATCTCTGCCTGCTGGTGAGCGGAGGAAATTCGCAAATCGTATTGGTACGCGATTACCTGGATATGGAGGTGATTGGTCAGACCATTGACGATGCGGCGGGAGAGGCTTTTGACAAATGTGCCAAGGTGATGGGCATGCCTTATCCCGGCGGACCGCTGATTGACCGGCTGGCCGGGGAAGGAAACGCCCGGGCTTTTCTTTTTGCCAAACCGCGTATCGGGGAGCTGGATTACAGTTTTAGCGGACTGAAAACCAGTTTTCTCTATTTTCTTCGTGACCGGCTCCGGGAAAATGAGCAGTTTATTGAGGAACGGAAGGCCGATTTGTGTGCTTCCCTGCAGCAGACCATTATAGAGATTCTGATGGATAAGCTGGTGAAGGCAGCGAAGCATACCGGTATCCGGGAAATTACCGTGGCCGGCGGAGTGTCGGCCAATTCAGGATTGCAGCAGGCTTTGAGCAAGGAAGCAGAAAAACGGCACTGGAATCTGTTTATTCCCGGATTTGCCTTTACGACGGATAATGCGGCCATGATTGCCATGACCGGTTACTTTAAATATTTGCGGGGAGATTTTGCTTCCATGGATGTCGTCCCCTTTGCCCGGATGAACATCAGGGAATAAGGCTGTTGCTTCGTCCCTGATTCAGAAAAGGCCTTACATCGGTCAGATACATGCCTGCTGTGCGGGCGGCCTGCATTCCCAGGAGTCCGTCTTCGAACACTTGGCACCGGGAAGGGACGGTCTTCATCAGTCTGGCACATTTCTGAAAGGTTTCCGGCTCCGGCTTATGCCGGTTCACATCGTCAGCAGTCACAATGGCATCGAAATACCTGAGTAAGTCAAGCTGTTCCAGCTGTACCATGGCACTGCGCCGGCTAGCGCCGGTTCCTATGGCCATGGGCAGATGCCCGTGACAGCGGTAAACCAGTTCAACGATTTCCGGATGGGGCTTGAGCAGGTGCGCATTTTCCCAGAAGGTCGACTGTTTGAGCCGGACGATTTCTTCCGGCTTGACTCCTTTCAGCCCGTTTTCCTCAATGACGCGTTCTGCAAAGCGTATGGTGGGAGCTCCGGTCAGTTCCGTAATGATTTTCTCATTAAACCGGCATTGATAATGTGCACATACCTTATTCCAGGTGGTCAGGTGAACCGGCAGTGAGTCGGATATGGTGCCGTCCAGATCAAAGATCAGGGCTTTTGCTCCGGGATGGATTTCCGGACTTATGGTTTTCATGCTGCCGACTTCGCTCTTGTTTTGCATGCGCACAAAAATAAGCGTACTTCCGGATTATTCCCGGATTTTCTCCCCGGTAAAAGGAAAATTTAAGGAAATGATAAACCATGCGGAGGCTGACTGTTCAGGAGAACCTAAAAAAAACAGAAAGTTTTTGGAATCAGGTAAATTATGCCTATTTTTGCGCCACCTGAAACGAGCCGTGAGCATCAACCTTTTTACACAGGAGAATGTTTACAGGCGGATTACATGTGACAATTAAAAACAAATTAGTAACACATGAAAAACAGGTTTTATTTTTTAATGTATAATTCATTGTAGGAAAATTAGTAACACATGAAAAACCAGTATGAAACCGTTTTCATTGCAACTCCCGTTTTATCTGATGTTCAGATAAAGGAAGCGGTAAGTAAATTCAGAGACATTATCACCCGTAACGGGGGAGAAATTGTCAATGAAGAGGACTGGGGATTGCGCAAATTAGCTTATCCCATTCAGAAAAAAAGCACCGGATTTTATCATTTGTTTGAGTTCAAGGCTGAGCCCGAACTCATCCAGAACCTGGAGATTCAGTACCGGCGTGACGAACGTATCATTCGTTTCCTTACTTTTAAACTGGATAAGTACGCCGCAGCGTACAGTGAAAAAAGAAAGTCTAAAGCTAAATCAGAAAAGGAGAACTAAGTTATGGCGAACAATCAAGGTGAAATCAGATATCTGACACCCCCTTCGGTGGAAATCAAGAAGAAGAAATACTGCCGCTTCAAAAAAAATAAGATCAAGTATGTAGATTACAAGGATCCTGAATTTCTGAAGAAATTTCTGAACGAGCAGGGACGCATCCTTCCGCGGCGGATTACGGGAACATCCCTGAAGTACCAGCGGAAGGTGGCCAAAGCCATTAAGCGGGCCCGTCATTTGGCCCTGTTGCCCTATGTAACTGATATGTTGAAGTAAGTAAAAAAGGATAAAATGGAAATCATATTATTGCAGGATATTCAGAACCTGGGAAACAAGGACGATATTGTAAATGTGAAGGACGGTTACGGACGAAATTACCTGATTCCACAGAAAATGGCCATTGTGGCTAATGAAAGAACCAAGAAGGTGCTGGCTGAAAACATCCGGCAGCGTGCTCACAAGGAAGCCAAACTGAAAGAAGAGGCTCAGGCTCTGGCAGTTCAGCTGGAGGGCAAAAGCGTAATCCTCGGTGCCAAGACCAGCAGTTCCGGTAAGATTTTCGGTTCCGTCAATACTATCCAGCTGGCTGAGGCCATCGGCAAGCTCGGATTTGAAATAGACCGGAAACAGATCCGGATTACCGAAGACAGCATAAAGGAAGTTGGCAGCTATACGGCCAGGATCAAGCTGCACCGGGAAGTGATCGTCAATTTTAACTTCGAGGTTGTTTCCGAATAATTTTTTTCGATTCGTTAAATACCGATCGACACGTTTTTCAGACACAATAAGAAGCCGGCTGGTGTGAAACAGCCGGCTTCTCTGATTCCTGCCTATTCTTCTTCTTCCTCAAAGAAATGCTTGTTTTTGATCAGGCTGACGATGGAATCGACAATATGGTCGTCAAGCAGGGTGGCATAGTTAAAAATCAAGTCATAGTCGTTGCTGGTTACTTTTCTCCCGGCTACATGTTCGATAAAGAGATCGCGTTGCCGGTCAATGTTTATTACATAATCCCGGGCATCGGCATGTGAGAGGTTGCTGATTTGCATGATCCTGTTGATCCGCCATTCCAGCGGAGCCTGCAGTTTGATGCTAAGCTTGCGCGGGATGTCCTCTGTAATCACACTTGCTGCTCTGCCCACAATAATACAATACCCTTCTTCGGCCAGCCGGTGAATAACTTTGCGAACCGAGTCGATAACATGCTGGTCATCTGCATCGTACACTTTTTCCGTGGAAAAGGCTGTGGCCACCTCCCGGATATCTATTTTGGCTTCAGAATGAAAGACATGCATCACCTTTTCCGGTTCCATCTGCAGTTCCAGGGCGGCTTCTTCAATGATCTCCTTGCTGATCCATTTCCATTCCACCTCGGTTTTGGTTTCCGAGAGGTAGCTGTATCCCGTAAGTATCTTGGACAGCTTGGTCGCAATTCGTTTGGCCGA
>JBFWIL010000224.1:0-4310 GCA_050256015.1 Mangrovibacterium sp.
GACCAACAGGGAAAAAGCCAGGTCGCTGAAATTAAAGGGCAATGGGAAAAGATCAACCGTGATTCGGATTTTTTAAGTCGCATCAGGAAACAGCAGGAAAAATACTGAGGAAAGCGGTCCTCGAACGGTGATTGGAAAGGTTGCCCAAAGAGAAAGCGGTGAACTGCTTTCTCTGTTTTTAATAAAGGGCATTCCTAAAAACTAAAATATCATTTCATACTCAGTTATACGCCAGATATTATATTTTCGTTGTATAATACAAACAAGGAATGAAAAAGATTCAAACGACATAAAGATTACGGTTTTTTTTTGACCAAGACATACGCTTGTCGAAGTTGTCACAATAATGATATGTAATTACAAACACCTGTTAAAATTTCGACAGCCGTAAAACCTATACCAAAGCCGACGGGGAAGTCTGGACAGCCACAATGGCTGATAATCCGTAGGACTTTGAAACATTGATTGACGGCCTATACCGGTTTGTAACCGAAACGCCCGACCGGATGCCAATGAACGACTGGTACGAAACCACCGATGCAACGAAAATCGGGTTTCATGCCCGATCTGTAGTTGGCGGATATTTTATAAAAATGCTGGAATCCAAAAAGTAAAAAATACCATGAAAAGAACCACATCATTATTAATCCTGTTTTTGTTTTTTGCATTTGCATCGAAAGCAGGCACTGGCAAAACATTTGAAGTTAATTCCCCGGACGGAAAGATTAAGGTTGAAATTTCGGTAAATGACAACGTTAAATACTCCGTGCTGTATGACGGTCACATCATGATTTCGCCATCTGCTGTTTCAATGGAACTTATAGACGGGAGTGCATTCGGGATACAGCCCAAATTAAAAAGGACTTCACGCCGGAGTGTGGATGAAACAATCCCTACAGTTGCCTATCAGAAAAAACAGGTCAGAAACTATTTTAATGAACTGACCCTGTCATTCAAAGGAGATTATCAGCTTATCTTTCGTGCATATAACGATGGATCAGCCTATCGGTTTGTATCCACAGGGCAAAAGCCGTTCGAAGTAAAATCGGAACAGGCTGAATTTGCGTTTCCGTCCGATTTTAAAGCTTATATTCCCTATGTTCGGGAAGATCGCACCCATTCATTTGAAGAGCAATTTTTTAACTCCTTCGAAAACACCTATACCCATACCAGCCTTTCACAATGGGACAAGCGAAAATATGCGTTTACCCCCGTGTTGATTGAAGGCAGTAACGGCGAAAAGATTTGTATCGTTGAATCCGATTTAATGGATTACCCGGGAATGTACCTGTATAACGGCGACGGTTCAACAACACTGAAAGGAGTGTTTGCCCCTTATCCGAAAGAAACAAAACAGGGAGGACATAATAACCTTCAGGATTTGGTTGTTTTCCGGGAAGACTACATCGCGAAGTGTTCAAAAGGGACGAAGTTTCCCTGGCGGGCAGCGATTATCACAGACGATGATGCAAAACTTGCGGACAACGATATGGTTTACCGGCTGGCCTCCCCGCAGGTTGACGAAGATTTTTCGTGGGTTAAGCCCGGAAAAGTAGCGTGGGACTGGTGGAACGACTGGAACTTGTACGGAGTGGATTTTAAGGCCGGTGTTAACAATGAAACTTACAAATACTACATTGATTTTGCATCAAAATACGGGATTGAATATGTTATTCTTGATGAAGGCTGGGCCGTAAATTTAAAGGCAGATTTATTTCAGGTTGTCCCTGAAATTAATTTAAAGGAGCTTGTGGACTATGCTGCAAAAAAGAATGTCGGCCTTATCCTGTGGGCAGGCTATTACGCGTTTAACCGCGATATGGACAAAGTGTGCAAGTACTATTCAGAACTTGGCATCAAAGGGTTTAAGGTCGATTTTATGAACCGTGACGACCAGCTGATGGTTGATTTTGTGAGCCGTGCTGCCGAAACCTGCGCAAAATATAAACTGCTCATTGATTTTCATGGAATGTACAAGCCCACCGGGCTGTACCGGACTTACCCCAATGCCATCAATTTTGAAGGGGTACACGGGCTGGAACAAATGAAATGGTCGGCAACGGATGTTGACCAGGTGACCTATGATGTAACCATCCCGTTTACCCGGATGGTAGCCGGTCCGATGGATTACACCCAGGGCGCCATGCGTAATGCCACGAAAGCCAATTACCGCCCGGTAAACAGTGAGCCCATGAGCCAGGGCACACGTTGCCATCAGTTGGCCGAATATGTTGTATTCGAGTCGCCGCTGGATATGATGTGCGACAGTCCTTCGAATTATGAAAAGGAAGACGAATGCACCCGTTTTATCAGCAGAGTCCCGACAACCTGGGACGAAACCCGGGCGCTGAACGGGAAAGTAGCAGAATATGTAACCATAGCCCGGAAAAAAGGCGATGAATGGTATGTCGGGTCGCTGAACAACTGGGATGCCCGTGATCTGGAAATCGACCTTTCTTTTCTTGGCAGGGGAATCTATTTTGCAGAAATCTTTAAAGACGGGTTAAATGCCGATAAAGCAGCACGGGATTATAAGAAAGAAATTATCCCCGTTCCTGCGGACAGGAAACTTAAAATCCATATGGCTCCCGGAGGAGGTTGGGTTGCACGTATTTACCAACCGAAAGTAGTGGCCCACCGTGGTTACCATACGTTACCGGGTGCTGCCGAAAATTCCATAGCTTCTTTAAAAAATGCACAGGAACTGGGTATTTACGGTTCTGAGTTTGATGTCTGGATTACAACTAACGGAGTCTTGTATGTCAATCACGATGGAAAAATCGACGGGAAAATTATTCAGAACAGCACTTCTGCAGAAATTGAAAACTGTACCCTAAGCAATGGCGAAAAGATACCGACGCTGAAAGCTTATCTGGAACAGGGAAAAAAAGTCCCGCATGTAAAAATGATACTGGAAATAAAACCGCATTATTCTGTTGAGAAAAACCGGCGGATTGCAGATTCTGTTGTGGCAATGATAAAAAGCGAAGATATGACAGGCCAGGTAGAATTTATTTCATTCGATTATGAGGTCTGCAAACAGGTTGCCGCACAACTTCCCGGAAGTATAGTGGGCTATCTGAAAGGCGATAAAACTCCGGAAACGGTATTGGCTGATGGCATAAAATCAGTTGATTACAGTATGTCTGCCTATCGTCAGCACGAAAACTGGATAAATGAGGCGCACCGTTCAGGAATGGTTGTAAATGTCTGGACCGTGGATTCGGATGAAAATTTGAACGAATTTATCAATCAGGGAGTGGATATGATAACAACCAACCATCCTGACAGATTGAGGGAGTTGTTGGAATGGTAAACTTAAATACTTACAGGTTTATCTGTTAATACCGTTGATTTTACAGAGATTATATTTCTATGCCAGATTCTAAAGGTCATATACAAATAAGCAAAGGAGAGTGATAAATTTTGTCTGAGAATCACGAAAATTATAAAAATTAGTTATGAAATTAAAACCGATTTATTTTCTGTTAGCAACAGCAGCTTTATTCTTTTTTGCAGGCTGTCAAACTCAAACAAAAAAAAGCGAAACTGAGGTTGTTACTCCAAAAACCTGGACAAAAGCACAAGCTCAAAAATGGAGTGAAGAAAACGGCTGGTTGAGAGGCTGTAACTTTAATCCCAGGACATCAATCAATCAGTTGGAAAACTGGCAAGCCGAAACGTTCGACCCGGAAACCATTGACCGCGAACTGGGCTGGGCCGAAAATATTGGCATGAATTGTATGCGTGTTTATCTGCACCACCTTGTCTGGCAGGTAGATAAAGAAGGCTTCAAAAAAAGAATGAATCGATACCTGTCTATTGCAGAGAATCACGGCATAAAAACAATTTTTGTAATTTTTGACGACTGTTGGAATGCTGAATACAAAGCAGGAAAACAACCGGAGCCGAAACCTGGAGTTCACAATTCCGGTTGGGTGCGCGATCCGGGGGATTTGCTTTTCAGAAATTCTACGCTAATTGATACTTTGGAAGTTTATGTAAAAGATATTTTGACGACCTTTAAGGACGACAACCGAATTGTACTTTGGGATCTGTACAATGAACCCGGGAATTCAGACTACAAAAATAAATCGCTGCCACTATTGAAGAAAGTATTTGAATGGGGTTGGGAAATTCGCCCGTCTCAACCATTATCAGCAGGTGTTTGGAGTGCTCCTTTAACTGATTTAAATAAATTTCAGTTAGAAAATTCGGATATCATTACCTATCATAACTACGAAGGGCCGGAACAACATAATGCGGCGATTGACACCTAGAAAAAATATGGACGGCCAAATTTTTTCAAC
>JBFWIL010000225.1:0-4239 GCA_050256015.1 Mangrovibacterium sp.
AGTCCGAGATGCACCTTCTTAAACCAGCGCATGCTGTCGCCAGCAAAGTGCGTATTCACCTGGGGAAATTTTTTCAGGGCTTTGATCACGGCAAAGCAAACCAGGTCGTTGATCGTCACGTTCTGACTGATCCCGCCATCCTGCATTTTCTTTTTAAAGGTCTTTCTCAAAGCCATTACCCGGCGGGCATCGGCACTCATATGATGAGTAAGCTGAGCCGAGTTCTGCAGCGACTGATGCATAGCTTTGGCAATCAGCTTACGCATGTTGCTCAGCTTTTTCACTTCAAAATCATCTCCGTAAACCGGATTGGCTGCAACCATATCGGCAGCACCCACACGTCCGCCCAGGGCCGTTGGTTCCGGAGCCGGAACCAGTTTCTCGGCAGCCGCCTTTTCCCGGGCTAACGGGGTTGTACGGGGTAACACTTCTGCCGCAGCTTCCACATCGCGGGCAATGATCCGTCCCCCGGGACCACTTCCATGCAGTTGTTCGTAAGCAACTCCCTTTTGTCCGGCCCTAACTTTGGCCCTCGGGGAAACACGTACTTTCCCTGCAAAAGTTTCGGCTGCAGGAACCGGCACTTCGGCTACCGGGTCTGCCGGCGTTGCAGGAACAGCAACAGCTTCAGCCTTTGCCGGTTCCACCTCGGCCAATGGTTCGGCAACATCCGGACGGAATTCTTCCACGCGCTCACCATGTTTTCCGATAACAGCCACATTGCTCAGCACGGGGACCTCATCCCCTTCTTCAAAAAAGACAGCCAGCAATTCTCCATCCTCCTTTGCTTCCTCTTCAAAGGACGCCTTGTCGGTTTCATAAGAAAACAGGATTTCTCCGGCTTTCACCTGATCACCCACTTTTTTACTCCATTCCCCCATGATGCAGGTCTCAACAGATTGTCCCTGCCGGGGCATAATTACGGGAACAGCCATAGGCAAAATTATTTTTACGGTTCGTTTATTATTTTACTTGTTAATACAATTAGCTTTAGCCTGAAAAGAACAGAACAATCTGAAATTCAATATTAAAATAAATCCAAAACAAATTGGCCTGTAAAATTACATTTTTTCACTTGTATTAACAAGTTTCATTCTGAAATTTAATAGTTTTTCCTATATTTGGTCATCTTTTTCACCAATCATGAAGGAAGAAATCAAAATACCGCAATACAAAAAACTATACGAAACCCTGCGCCGTCACATCCTTTCAGGGATATACGAAGAAGGCGGTTTGCTCCCCTCTGAAAACGAACTTTGCGCCGTGCATAAAATGACCCGGCCCACAGTAAGACATGCCCTGGAAACACTGGTCCGGGACGGATACATCACGAAAAAGCAGGGCAAAGGCAGCATTGTCCGCAAGCCACCACAAGACATTGGGATTCTGTCCATTGCCGCTACCTCCGCAGCCATTGGCCGACAGTACCTGCAAACACAGATCCTTCAAAAACCCAGGATCGTCCCCTGGCCTGAAGACTTTCAGTACGACCTTTCGGAAGCAGAAAAAGATTTCGGCTGCGTATATCTGGAACGGCTGCGTTTTGTCAACGAACAGCCGGTTTTTTACGACATCAACCACCTCCCCAACATCAACCTGCCGCGCTTCACCGGCCGGACCTTTGAAAACAAATCTCTGTTCGACATCCTACGGGTTCATTACCGGATTGAAGTTAAGGGAGGAGAACAAAAATTAAAAGCGCTAAAGGCCAGCAAACGCATTGGGAACCTGCTTAACATCCGACCGGGAGACCCTGTTCTTTATATGGAACGCAAATTGTTTACCAACCGGGAAGGATTCAATATTTATTCCACGATCTATTTTAATTCGGAAAAACATGCCATATTCGGAAGCTTCTGAGGAAAAACAAGCAAAGAAACCAAAAAAACAGCAATCCGGATAGTTTGCGGATCAGATAAAATTCACATATTTGCGCGGCTTGCATAGCAGTCTGAACCTTGTATATATCAGGAATAAACCAGAAGAACGTGCATAAAAACAGCGTGTATTAATTAATTTTTTTTGAATGAAAGTTTTAAAATTTGGAGGCACTTCCGTAGGAAACAGTGAAAATATGTACGGAGTAATGAATCTCATTACCGGAAACAGCGAGAAAAAGATGATTGTTCTTTCGGCCATGTCGGGTACGACGAATGCCCTTGTTGAAATTGCCGGCTATCTTAACAAAAAGAACAAGGACGGAGCACGTTCCCATATCGGCAAGCTGGAAAAGAAATACGAGGCTGTTGTCAGTTCCCTGTATAAAAGCAAGGACAGCAGGATAGCCGCCATGGGAGCTGTACGTTCAGCCTTCCGCACCATTAAATCATTCACTTCCGGAGAATTCGGTGCGGAAGGCGAACGCACCATACTTGCCCAGGGAGAACTTATATCCACAGCTCTGTTCGCTCAGCTGATGCTGGAAAACGGACACCAGGCCAAACTAATACCCGCACTTGACTTCATGGTGATCGACGAAGACAAGGCAGCCGACCTGCATGCCATCACCGGGAAACTAGACCGGGTGCTCGAAGAGGCAGGCGATGCCGACTATTACATCACCCAGGGATTTATCTGCCGGAACAGCAAAGGAGAGATCGACAACCTTCAGCGCGGAGGATCAGACTACACGGCTTCCCTTATCGGGGCTGCCCTGGGAGCAGAAGAGATCCAGATCTGGACAGACATTGACGGGTTCCACAACAACGATCCGCGTTTTGTCAGCAATACCCAGAAACTGGAACGACTGTCCTTTAACGAAGCAGCCGAACTGGCTTATTTCGGAGCAAAAATTCTTCATCCGCAAACCGTCTTGCCGGCTAAACTGCAAAACATTCCTGTGCGGCTGAAGAATACGATGAACCCTTCCGACACCGGCACACTGATCACTTCCGAGTCGGATGGATCGGGTATCAAGGCTGTGGCTGCCAAAGACGGCATTACAGCCATTAAAATACGCTCTGACAGGATGCTCATGGCATATGGTTTCCTGAAAAACGTCTTTGAAATCTTTGAGTTTTTTAAGACCCCGATCGATATGATCTCAACCTCAGAGGTAGCCGTATCGCTCACCATAGACCACACCGGTAAACTGCCTGACATCGTCAGGGAACTCAAGGAATACGGAGAGGTGGAAGTAGACGAAAACCAGTCTATCATCTGCATTGTAGGCGATATTATCGCTGAAGAACGGGGATTTGCAGCCAAGGTTTTCAGTGCGCTGGAAGGAATTCCCATCAGGATGATCTCTTACGGGGGAAGCCGGTATAATATCTCCATGCTGGTTTCCACCACTCAGAAACAAAAGACCCTGCAGGCACTGAGCGACCATTTGCTAAATCAATAAAAATAACTTTTACCGCACAAGCAACGAGCAACGTAACCCAATCAGTATCAAAAGGAAGCAATTCGTGAAAAATCTTTTGTGAATTTTGTCTAAATAATTTTTTTAAATGCAAAATAACCATACATTTGTCGCTCACACTATTATCTTTTTATTTATATGAACATTTTTGTAGGAAACCTTAATTACTCTATCACCGAAGATGACCTTAAGGAAATCTTTGAAGAGTATGGTGAATTGACCTCTGTAAAACTGATCACAGACAGATTCACAGGTAAAAGTAAAGGCTTCGGATTCGTTGAAATGGCTGATGCAGAAGAAGCAAAGAAAGCCATCGAAGAACTGAACGGCGCCGAAGTTGAAGGAAGAACCATTGTTGTCAACGAGTCGATCGAAAAAAAGCGGGATAACTTCCGCAAACCCGGCGGCAATGGAGGCTTCCGCGGTGGAAACCGGGGTGGAAACGCCGGAGGATACAACCGCAGGGACAACGATTTCAGATCAAGTTATTAATTGTTTGATCATGAAAGGAACTGTTAAATGGTATGACGGGACCAAAGGTTACGGATTTATCCTGACCGAAGACAACAAGGACATTTTTGTTCACCGTTCGGGTTTAGTCAATGCCTTTGCCGGTCTTGAACCAGAAGAGACCGTGGAATTTGAAGTTGGTCAGGGAAAGAAAGGACCAATTGCGACGAACGTAACAAAAGTCGAATAATATTAACGATATTTTTCACTGTTTGTTCTCTGAAAACCCGGAAAATAACCGGGTTTTCCTTTTTATATCCGGTATCGTTCCGTGGGTGCCGACCGCGAGGTCAACCGGATCTGATAAACCGTCTGAAGCGGTTCAAAAACAGACCAGGCTTTTTCGGGGCTGTTGTTCTCTCCCG
>JBFWIL010000226.1:0-4230 GCA_050256015.1 Mangrovibacterium sp.
AAGCCCGAAGTACGAAAAATCGCAGCTGAACAACAATTTCCCACGGCAAACCGCAAAGATTCCCAGGGCATCTGCTTTGTAGGCAAGGTAGACCTGCCCACCTTCCTGCAACAACAGCTGGAAAACCGTACCGGCAATATCATTGAAATATCAGCGGCTTTCATGGGAAAGAAAAAACAACTGGAAAGAACACCGGAAAACCTGCATAAACTTTGCTCCCCTTACCCCTTTAAACCATGGAACGGGAAGGTGATCGGAGAACACCGCGGAGCACATTACTATACCATCGGTCAGCGTAAGGGTTTAAATCTCGGGGGGCATGCCGAACCCCTGTTCGTACTGGGCACCGATGTCAAACGTAACATCATCTATGTGGGCGAAGGAGCTGCTCACCCCGGGCTCTATCGTCCGGGACTGTTCATCCCGGCAAAGGATATCCACTGGATCAGGACCGATATGACCATGCGGGAC
Organism: Mangrovibacterium sp.; assembly: GCA_050256015.1. Lineage (GTDB taxonomy): Bacteria > Bacteroidota > Bacteroidia > Bacteroidales > Prolixibacteraceae > JBFWIL01. The sequence continues at coordinate 472 of JBFWIL010000226.1, forward strand.
GGAGAAAAACGCCGCTACGCGGTTCGTATCCGTTACCGGCAACCCCTGGAAACAGCCACGCTCATTCAGCACAGGGAGGGGCTGTACCTGCTGTTTGACGAAGAGCAGCGGGGCATCACATCCGGACAATTTGCCGCCTGGTATGCGGGAGAAGAGCTGATAGGCTCCGGGGTTATCGCCTGAAAGAACCGGCATTCCCGGGAAACAGCACTGTCCGTCCTCCTTTTTTCTAAAAAATTTTTGGTTTAACTTTGGGCAATCATAAAAACATTCACATGATCAGATCTATGACCGGCTACGGCAAAGCCGAATTCGGGACCGGAACCCGGAGAATCACCCTTGAGCTCAAATCGCTAAACAGCAAGCAGACTGACATCAACACCCGCCTGCCGGTCCTGTTTCGGGGGAAAGAACTGGAAATCCGCAGGGAAATATCGGGAAGACTGATGCGGGGAAAAATTGATTTTTCCCTATATGTGGAAGACCACGGCGAAGAAAGCAATACAGCCATCAACGAACCGGTTGTAACCGCTTACTACCGGCAGCTGACAGCCATCCAGCAGGAGCTTGGCCTCCCGGTAACGGAACGGATCATGGAAACGGTTATGCGTCTGCCCGAAACCGTCAAAACGGTTTATGAAGAGATAGACGAACAGGAATGGCTTGCTGTTCTCCGGCAGATTCGTCTGGTTATCGAAGCCGTAAATCAATTCCGCATTCAGGAAGGGGAAGCGCTGAGCCGAGACATACGGTCGAACATTGCAGATATACAGGAACTGCTGGAACAAATCGATCCCTATGAACAACAGCGGATAGAAAACATCAAAAGCCGGATCCGCGAAAGCCTGAATGAAATCAACATCAACGGAAATGTTGACAAAAACCGCTTTGAACAGGAACTGATCTACTATCTGGAAAAACTCGACATCAATGAAGAAAAAGTTCGTCTTCGTAACCATTGCCGTTACTTTCTCGAAACCATGCAAACAGAAGGGGCAGCAGGGAAAAAACTGGGTTTTATTTCCCAGGAAATAGGGCGGGAGATCAATACCATCGGGAGCAAAGCCAACGAAAGCCGGATGCAACGCATCGTGGTCCAAATGAAAGATGCCCTGGAAAAGATCAAGGAACAGCTGCTGAACGTGCTCTGAACATCGGCGACAAAAGCAAACGGTTCCTACCCGCCGGGCCGGCAGGGAGCCCGGAAAGCCAACCAAAGGATAACAGACTTGTGTTATGGATAAAGGAAAACTGATTATTTTCTCCGCCCCTTCGGGAGCAGGTAAAACCACAGTAGTCAGGCATTTGCTGAAGACAACCCCCTTTCTGGGATTTTCCATATCGGCAACCAGCCGGGCTCCGCGCCCCAATGAAACGGACGGGGTAGATTATTATTTTCTGAGCGAAAAGGAATTCCGGGGAAAAATAAGCCGGGATGAATTTCTGGAATGGGAAGAAGTTTACCCGGGAACCTTTTACGGAACCCTGAAATCGGAAGTGGAACGAATTCGCAGGCAGGGAAAGCATGTGCTTTTTGATGTGGACGTAGTCGGCGGATCCAACATCAAAAAATATTACGGAGAGGAAGCCCTGGCCGTGTTTATCCGCCCACCCTCTGTCGAAGAACTGGAAAAACGCCTGACCCTGCGTTCGGCCGATTCCCCGGAAGTTATCCGGAAACGGGTGGAAAAAGCCGAATGGGAACTCGGCTTTGCTCCCCAATTTGACCGGATACTGGTAAACGACGATCTGCAGACTACCCTGAGGGAAGCAGAAACTCTCGTAAACCTGTTCACCGGCCGGTAAATTTTGTCGGCCGGCCGGTATCGTTACAGACGGAAACGGCAACTATCTTAAGCAATCACAGCAGCCACATGAAAATCGGACTTTATTTCGGAACTTTTAACCCCATACACATCGGGCATCTGGCCGTTGCCAATTACATGGTGGAATTCACGGAGGTCAGCCAGTTATGGTTCGTGATAAGTCCGCAGAATCCATTTAAAAAAAAACAAAACCTGCTGAAAGACTACCACCGGCTGGAGATGGTCAACCTGGCCATTGAAGGAGATGACCGATTCCGGGCATCGTCCGTAGAATTCAAGCTCCCCCGGCCCTCCTACACCATCGACACGCTTACCTATCTGCAGGAAGCCCATCCGGCCCATGAGTTTTACCTGATCATGGGATCCGACAACCTGAAACACCTGCACAAGTGGAAAAATCATGAACAAATTCTGCAGCACTATCACCTGCTGGTCTATCCCCGTCCGGGAGACAAGCCGGAAGAACTACTGCAACATCCGCATATCCGGCATGTTGAAGCACCGCTGATGGAAATTTCTGCTTCCTTTATCCGCCGGGCCATAGCCAAGGGAAAAAACATAAGTTGTTTCATTCCCCCCCGGGCCTACCGGTACCTGCAGGAAATGAATTTTTACAAAAAAGGCTAACAGCTTCCTCTTTACTTTTGCTGTTTTGCATTCCCAAAAAGATGCATTAAATTAGCCAGGCATAGCAAACAAGCAAACTCATAAACCACAACCTATGAAACTCCGAAATTTGGACTTCGCCCAGATAATCCTGTCAGGCGCTTGCAAACAGCAGGAGGAAACTACACCAAGGGAGGCTGCCCGATGAAGTTTCGCTACCCGCTGCTGCTGTTTCTGCTGACACCCCTGCTGATTCAGGCCCAAAACGACTTTCCCGGGGATACCTCCTTTACGGTTTGGTCTGCCTGGCAGAAGATCCGCAATAATTTTCCCCGGGCCCGACCGGTTAAGCCGTTTCGGTCTGACTGCATTCTTTCGCTTCCCGATCAGGTATACCGCGTCCGGAAAAACCGGCTGTTGCGCATGGACCTCTTCCTGCCCAACGACGATCAGACAAGCAAACGACCTGCCGTGCTGCTGATCCATGGAGGTGGCTGGCGCTCCGGGAACAAATCGCATCTGGTGCCCCTGGCCCAGAAGCTGGCCATGGATGGGTACGTCACGGCTACAGCCGAGCACCGCCTATCGGCCGAAGCATGTTACCCTGCTGCCGTATACGATCTGAAAGAAGCCATACGGTTCCTGAAACAGAACCACGCCATATATGGAATCGACACCACCCGCATAGCTGTGCTGGGCTGCTCCTCCGGTGCTACACTGGCCAGTCTGGTGGCCGCCACGGGGAAACCGGAACGCTATACAGACCCTGACAGTGCTTTCCCCGGTTATTCGGCCAAAGTGCAGGCCCTGATCAACATAGACGGCATCGTTGATTTTACCGATCCGAATGAAAGCGGCAAGGACCAGAACCCTGACCGCCCGTCTGCCGGAGCCCTGTGGTTTGGCGGCACCTACCGGGAAATCCCGGACACGTGGGTGGAAGCTTCCCCCCTCAGCTACGTTGACGGAAACACCCCGCCTACCCTCTATGTGAACAGCGCCCTGGAGCGTTTTCACGCCGGCAGGGACACCTTTCTGAAGGTACTCATAAAACACCATACGCCTTATAAAATTCATACCATTCCGGGTACTCCGCATACGTTCTGGTTATTTTACCCCTGGTTCGGGGAGGCACACAATCAGGTCAGGGATTTTTTAAATCAGATATTTGCCCCTGCACCGCTACCTGAAAATGTTTCGCACAGCTCCAGAAGCAATCGGATCTACTCCCCCGGAGCCGGCTCCCTGCACAAAATCTCATAATCAATATCATAATAAAAAACAACCAGATGAAACTCTCTATTTTTCTAAGCCTGGCCCTGCTCTT
>JBFWIL010000227.1:0-4226 GCA_050256015.1 Mangrovibacterium sp.
AGGGGAGAGGTATCTGACAGAAAACCGGACACACGCAAAATAACGAATTTTGTTGCCCGCAAGCCCAAACAGGGAAAATCGCCAAAATACAGAAATATTGAAAAGAGCAAACAACCTAGCGCTTATCGTAGCCATGACCGCCAACCAGGCCATCGGGAAAGACAACCGGCTGCTGTTTCACCTGCCCGACGACCTGAAGCGCTTTAAAACCATCACCTCCGGACATCCTCTCATTATGGGGCGCAAGACCCTGCTGTCACTGCCACAATGGCCCCTGCCCAACCGCAGGCATATTGTATTGACCAGAGATCCACAAGCTGTATTCCCTGGTTGTGAAGCGGTGCATTCTGCGGAAGAAGCTCTTGCACGGATAAGCGAAGAACGGGAGGTATTTGTAATCGGCGGCGCATCCGTATACCGGCAGTTTTACCCCCTGGCAGGGAAACTGTATCTCACCCTGGTTCACCGGGAATATGAAGCAGACACCTTTTTCCGGGAGCTGAAGTTCTCCGATTGGGAAGAAACCTTCCGGAAAGATCTCCACGACGGGAAAAACGGCTTTGACTACTCCTTCATCAACTATACCCGGAAAGCTCCTCCAGTCAGATGCTGATTTCCCGGCAAAATTTCTCCTCCGCACACAACAAATCAACGCATAAAATTCATCGCAATCCCCAGCTGTCACGATCCAGACTGCGATACTGGATGGCCTCAGACAGATGACAGGTTTCCACCCGTTCAGTCCCCTCCAGGTCGGCAATGCTCCGGGAAAGCTTAAGAATGCGGTCATAGGCCCGGGCAGACAGGCCCAGCTTTTCCATAGCCTGGCGAAGCAGCAGATTGCCGTTCCGGTCTAGCTGCACAAACTGCCTGAGCAGACGGGGGGTCATCTGGGCATTGCAAAACACACCCGGAATCTTCCGAAAGCGTTCCGACTGGATTTCGCGGGCACCAATAACCCGGTTTCTCACTATACTGCTGCTTTCCGTTTCTCCCGGTTCAGACAGCTTGTTAAACGGAACGGGCACAACTTCCAGGTGAATATCAATCCTGTCGAGCAGCGGACCCGAGATCCGGTTCAGATACCTGGACACGGCTCCCGGCGGACAGGTACACTCCCGGGACGGATGATTGTAATACCCGCAGGGACAAGGATTCATTGAAGCCACCAGCATCAGTCCTGCAGGATATTCCACGGCATAACGGGCACGGGAAATAACGATCCGGCGGTCTTCCAAGGGTTGCCGCAACAACTCCAGGGCAGACCGGCTGAATTCCGGCAGTTCATCGAGAAACAATACTCCGTTGTGAGCCAGAGAAATCTCTCCGGGCTGGGGGAATGCCCCTCCGCCAACCAGCGCCGCATTGGAAATGGTATGGTGAGGCGCCCGGAAGGGACGCTCCGTTACCAGGGCCGTATCCTTTCCAATCTTTCCCGCCACCGAATGAATCTTCGTGGTTTCCAGCGCTTCCCGCAGGCTCAGCGGAGGAAGAATGGAAGGAATGCGCCGGGCCAGCATGGTCTTCCCCGCCCCCGGAGGCCCGACCATCAGCACATTATGACCGCCGGCAGCAGCAATTTCCAAAGCCCGTTTCACATTCTCCTGCCCTCTGACTTCAGCAAAATCAACCTCACAACGGTTCAGCCGGCTAAAAAATTCATGCCGGGTATTAACTACGGTGGGACGCAACTGTTCCGTTCCGTTAAAAAAGCCGGTTACCTGCCGGAGATGGTCTACCCCGTATACCTTCAGCTGATCAACCACCGCAGCCTCACGCGCATTATACGAGGGCAGGATAAACCCGTGAAAACCGGCCTCCCTGGCCTTAACCGCAATAGGTAGCGCCCCTTTCACCGGTTGCAGTCTGCCGTCGAGCGAGAGTTCCCCCATCAGCACGTACCGTTCAAGTCCGCTGCCGTTCATCTGTCCCGAAGCGGCCAGCACTGCCACAGCCAGCGGAAGGTCATAGGCAGCCCCTTCCTTGCGCAAATCAGCCGGAGCCATATTTATGATAATCTTTTTCCCAGGCCATTTAAAACCACAGTGACGAAGAGCCGACTCCATACGCTGCTGACTTTCCTTCACGGCACTGTCGGGCAGTCCGACCAAAAAAAACCGGATTCCCCGGGATACATCGGTTTCAATGGTTATCAGGGTAGCACCAATCCCCTGAACCGCTGAAGCATAGGTCCTTATCATCATAACAAAACGGACTAGAATCAGATTGTTATACCAATTTACAGCGAACAGACCGAATATCCAAGAAGCAGAGCGTTTACCTGGCTTTTCTGCTTCCGATTTTAAGATCTGACTTCCTTTTTGTAATTTTGTTTGCAAATAAACGAAGAGCAATATGTTTGGAAAATTTTTCCATACGCCGAAACCACGTGGTTTTTCCATTCCATACCGGTATTATGATCCGAACAGGGAGGCGATGCAGGAGAGGGAAGAGCGAATTAAAAGAGAACTGGGCCTTGAAAAACCCAAGGCTTGGGATTCCAATTACCATTCCCGGATCAAAGGGCAATTCCGGCATTCCATGAAATCGTCCAAAACGGCCGGAGACGCAAGACGACGTTCGTCTATCCGGCTGGTCATGCTCATTGTCATACTGAGTTTAATTTTTTACCTAATCCTGAAATTTTAAAATAAATCCGTGCCAGATATCATTCAGCTTCTTCCTGACTCGGTCGCAAATCAAATTGCCGCCGGCGAAGTCATCCAGCGACCGGCCTCCGTTGTCAAGGAACTGGTTGAAAATTCCATTGACTCGGGTGCTTCCCGGATTACTGTTAACATTAAAGATGCAGGAAGAACCCTGATTCAGGTTAGCGACGACGGTTGTGGCATGTCGGCCACAGATGCCCGTATGGCCTTTGAACGTCACGCCACCTCAAAAATCCGTTCGGCAACCGATCTGTTTGCCATCCGTACCATGGGCTTCCGCGGGGAAGCCCTAGCCTCCATTGCAGCCATAGCCGACGTGGAACTGCACACCCGAATGCACGGGGAGGAAATCGGAACCTTTATCCACCTGGCCGGATCAAAACTGGAAAAGCAAGAAGCTGAGCTCTGTGCTCCAGGCTCCAACTTCCTGGTTAAAAACCTTTTTTACAATGTCCCGGCCCGCCGCAAGTTCCTGAAAGGCAATTCCACAGAACTCAAACATATTATCAATGAAATCCAGCGGGTTGCCCTGGCTAACCCTTCTGTTAATATCTCCCTCCATCACAACCGGCAGCCGGTCTGCGAGCTGAGCAGGGGAGACAATATCCGCAAACGGATTGCCTCCCTGTTTAGCAGGAATACCGGCCAGAATCTGATCCCGGTGAACACGGAAACTTCCCTGATAAAAATCAGCGGTTATATAGGGCAGGCCCGCACCGCAAGAAAAACCTTCGGAGAACAGTTTTTCTTCGTCAACAACCGTTTTATGAAACATCCGTTTTTTCACCGGGCTGTTCTCCAGGCCTATGAAAAAATTCTTACCCCCGGCAGTATTCCTTCATACTTCCTGTATTTTGAGGTGAATCCGGGAAACATTGACATCAATATCCACCCAACCAAAACGGAGATTAAATTTGAAAACGAACCGGCCATCTGGCAAATCCTGCAGGCTTCGGTAAGGGAATCCCTGGGAAAATTTAATGTGCTCCCTTCAATCGACTTTGACCAATCCGGCAGTATTGATATCCCGCTTCCCCCACGCAGTGGAGATCCGGTCATTCCTCCGAAGATCAGGGTAAACTCCGGCTACAACCCCTTTACTCACAAATCCGGAGAAAAAGCCACTGCCTATGCGGAGACTTACCGCCAGAAACAAACCGGAAACTGGGAAAGCCTGTATCGCGATTCCAATACGGAGCCGGAACAAAAAAAACTGAAATCCAATCCGGAGGGAAGCCCGGAAAGCCCGGGAAGAATAACCGGAACCGGCGAGGATCATACAGAAAAAGTCTGCTTTCAGTTTAAAAACAAATACATCCTGGCACCTGTCAAATCAGGACTTATGGTCATCGACCAGAAAAGGGCTCACGAACGGATTCTTTACGAAAATTTTCTTAACATACTGGGCAGCACCGTTATTGCCAGCCAGCCACAGCTTTTCCCTCAGATACTTGTCCTTGATGCAGCCGATGCAGAGCTGCTGCATGGGGTGCTGAACGACCTTAAAGCCCTGGGATTTGACATCCGGGATGCCGGGAAAAACCGCTTTGCCGTTCA
>JBFWIL010000228.1:0-4222 GCA_050256015.1 Mangrovibacterium sp.
AAAGAGCAGGCCGTACCAGCGAACAGATAAGAATCCCAGATGAAAAAGTTCCGGATCAACATTCCAGTGAATAAAAGCAAATAGATGCATCATGCCTTTGTTTATTCAAGTCCCCTGCCGTGACAGTTCTTGTATTTCTTTCCGCTACCACACGGGCAGGGCTCATTGCGTCCCACCTTTTTTTCAACCCGAACAGGCTGAACACGCCTCGGAGCCTCCGGTGCTTCAGGCCTGCCCCTGCGCGAAACGTCCTGCATATCCGACTTCCGGGCAGAGTACTTACTCATGTCGGTACGCCTGGCTGCCCCGGCTTCCCTCACCTGTTCCGGGCTGGAGATGGGAATCTGTCCCTTCATCAGTGTGGAAACAATATCCTTGTTTACTTTCTGAATCATGACTTTGAACAGGTTAAACGATTCGAACTTATAGATCAGCAACGGATCTTTCTGCTCATAAGCAGCATTCTGAACGGACTGTTTCAGATCGTCCATTTCCCGGAGCTGTTCCTTCCATGCCTCGTCAATGGTTCCCAGAACCAGCTGTTTCTGGTATGATTTCACCAGCTCCCGCCCTTTGTTGTTATATGCTTTCTCCAGGTTCGTAACAATCTGAAAAATCCGTTTCCCGTCGGTAATAGGCACCACAATATTTTGATACAAATGCGATTTGGTCTCAAACACATCCCTGATCACAGGATAAGCCTGTTTGGCAATGACTTCCACCTTCCGGGTATAGGTGCCGATCATCATCTGGTATATGCGTTCAACGATCTCCTCGATTTTCAATTTCATAAATTCTTCACTACTCACCGGCGAATCGACAGACATCAGGCGTACCAGCTCCATGTTGAATTCGTCAAAATTGCCTCCGTAGAATTCGCCAACCAGATTTTCAATGGCATCGTACATCATGTTAAGTAAATCCACCTCCAGACGTTCTCCGAACAGGGCATGACGCCGTTTTTTGTAGATCACTTCCCGCTGGGAGTTCATCACATCGTCATATTCCAGCAGACGCTTCCGGATACCGAAATTATTTTCTTCCACCTTCTTCTGGGCCCGCTCAATGGATTTGGTGATCATGGAATGCTGAATCACCTCCCCTTCCTCAAGTCCGAGACGGTCCATTATACCTGTAATCCGTTCCGAATTGAACAGCCGCATCAGGTCATCTTCCAGCGAAACGAAGAACTGGGAACTTCCCGGATCTCCCTGCCGTCCCGCACGTCCCCGCAACTGCCGGTCCACCCGCCTGGAATCGTGCCGTTCTGTTCCCACAATAGCCAAACCACCTGCCTCCCGAACTTCTTCGCTCAACTTGATGTCGGTACCTCGACCTGCCATGTTGGTAGCTATAGTCACCATCCCCGATTTACCGGCATCGGCCACAATTTCCGCTTCCCTGGCATGCAGCTTCGCATTAAGTACGTTGTGCCTGATACCGCGAATTTTCAGCATACGGCTCAGCAATTCGGAAATCTCCACCGAAGTGGTCCCTACCAGTACCGGCCTCCCCTGCTTATTCAAGTCCGCAATCTCCTGAATTACCGCATTGTATTTTTCCCGTTTGGTTTTGTAAACCTTGTCGTTGTAATCTGCCCGGACTATGGGACGGTTGGTCGGAATAACCACTACGTCCAGTTTGTATATGTCCCAGAATTCCCCGGCTTCCGTTTCAGCCGTACCGGTCATGCCTGCCAGCTTGTGGTACATACGGAAATAATTCTGCAGCGTAATTGTGGCAAAGGTCTGGGTGGCCGCTTCCACCTTTACCCGCTCCTTGGCCTCAATGGCCTGATGGAGACCGTCCGAATAACGACGCCCTTCCATAATACGGCCGGTTTGCTCATCAACGATCTTAACCTTGTTCTCGATCACCACATACTCCACGTCCTTCTCAAACATGGCATAGGCCTTGAGAAGCTGGTTAATAGTATGTACGCGCTCCGACTTAACGGCATAATTCTGCAGAAGCAGATCTTTTTTCTCCACCTTTTCCCGGGCAGCAAGTGAAGTATCCTGCTCAATCTCTGCAACAGCAGAACCGACATCGGGAAGAATAAAAAATTCCGGATCGTCCACATCGGAGGAGATCAGGTCAATTCCCTTATCGGTCAGTTCCACCGAATTAAGTTTTTCCTCTATTACAAAGAAAAGCGGATCGGTAACCACATGCATATTCTTGTTGTTTTCCTGCATGTAGAAGTTTTCCGTCTTCTGCATGGCCGCTTTTATCCCTTCTTCGCTCAGGAATTTGATCAGCGCCTTGGTTTTCGGCATTCCTTTGTGGGCGCGCAGCAATTGCAGGGCTCCCTCTTCTCTTTCCTCCTTGCCGGCATTTTCCTTGTTCAGCAACCGCCGGGCGTCAGCCAGACACTGGTTGACATAAGTACGTTGGGCCGATACCAGTCGTTCCACCCGGGGCATAAGCTCCTCAAACTTTTGATTATCTCCTTTCGGCACAGGACCCGAAATAATCAAGGGCGTACGGGCATCATCGATCAAGACCGAGTCTACCTCATCGACAATAGCATAATGATGTTTCCGCTGTACCAGATCACGCGGATTAATGGCCATGTTGTCGCGAAGGTAGTCAAAGCCGAATTCGTTATTGGTTCCATAGGTAATATCGGCGTTGTATGCTTTCCGCCGGGCTTCCGAATTGGGCTGGTGCTTGTCGATGCAGTCAACGCTCAGTCCGTGAAATTCAAAAATGGGGCCCATCCATTCCGAGTCGCGTTTGGCCAGGTAATCGTTTACCGTAACCACATGCACCCCTTTACCTGCAAGGGCATTAAGGAAAACAGGAAGGGTGGCTACCAGGGTTTTTCCTTCACCGGTTGCCATCTCTGCAATTTTCCCGGAATGAAGCACAATCCCTCCGACCAGCTGCACATCATAATGCACCATATCCCAGCAGATTTCGTTTCCTCCGGCAATCCAGGCATTCTGCCAGCGTGCCTTTTCTCCGTCAACGATCACATTCGACCTGGAAGCAGCCAGATCACGGTCGAACGCGCTGGCCTGCACAACCACTTCCCCGTTTTCAGAAAAACGTTTGGCCGTTTCCTTTACAAGGGCAAAAGCTGCCGGAAGAATATCATTGAGCACTTCCTCTGTTTTTTTACCGATCTCCTCTTCCAGTTTATCAATTTCTTCGTAGATAGCCTCACTGTCCTGCACCTCAGCTTCCTCAGCCTGTTCTTTCAGACGGGTAATACGTTCCTCTTCGGCCCGGACAGCCTCCCGGATGCAGCTTTTTAGCTTCATACTTTCCTCACGCAGCTGATCATGGCTCAGCTGTTTTATCCGTTCATATTCTATCCTGATCTTATCGAGAACAGGCGTAACCTCACGGATATCCCTGTCTGATTTATTTCCAAGAAATGTTCCTAAAATTTTACTGATAAATGCCATTTTCAATCTATTTAGCACAAAAGTAGCTATTATTTTTTTATAATCTTCAGGCCCGGGGCACAGTCATCAAAAAAGCCGTCCCTTTGAGGAGACGGCTTTTTTGATCATGCTGTTTTTGGTGAGTCCGGCATGGGTTGTGCCGTTCTGATTTGCAGGAATCAAGACCAAAATACAATCAATTTTTTTCGAACAAATGTCTGAACTCGGGATTAATAATGTCAGGCAGGTAATCGGCAATCAGTCCGACAGCCATCTCATCGGTAATTTCAGAGCAGCAAAGGATTCTTTGCCTGGCCAGCGCTTCGTCATTAATAACCCGGCTGGTCAACGATTCCGGAATTTTACTTTCCGACAGTTTTACTTTGCGGGCACCAAAACCTTTACGCGAGCATACGTAAGCCACTTCAAAATGTCCCGTGCGCACCAGATAAACCTTCTCTTTCCCCGTGCAATGGAGTTCAATCAGCACCGGACTACCTTCCTCGTAACTGAGTTCCCAGGCCTGAGTTACCCCGGAAGCAAGATTTTCGGAGACCATCGGCGTAATTACATAGCCGGCGTATACCGGATTCACCAGAAAAAGTCCTGCAGAAACAAAAAGGGCAACCCACACGGTCAATGTTTTTTGTTTAAACGTCTTTGTTCTCATAATTTTTTGTTTGTTTTAACGGGTTAACAGGGTAAAAAAAATCTTTCCCTGCCTTACAGACGCTAATTTCAGAAGAATGTTGCCTGAAAACTGAATCAATTAGACCAATCTGCACAGGCATACGGTGAACAGCACAAAAACGGCGGCAAACCGGATA
>JBFWIL010000229.1:0-4212 GCA_050256015.1 Mangrovibacterium sp.
CTGACCGAAACCGCCATCAATGCCGGTAATATCAAGCCCCCCGGAACCACCTTGTCCGGTTGTCGATAAAATGGCATAACATTTTGCCAGGATCTGTTTGTACGAATCCGGATCGTCATAAACATTCGCTGAGGTAACGGATGACGGGTCGATGGGGACAACATCCAGATCGCCCGTGCAGGATGCCAAAGCGAATAATGCTGCTGCCAATAACAGGTGACCCCATTTTACGGAATCTTTTCTTATAAGACTGAAATTTTTCATACTGATTTCTTTAAAATTTAAGATTGACACCTAATAAGACAGATAATGATCGGGGGTAAACATTTCCGTCGATCCCGGAGTAAACTTCGGGGTTCATTCCCGGGTATCCGGTAATGGTTACCGGGTCCTGAACGATCGTGTAGAACCGGGCATTGATCTTCGTCCCAAACAGCTTTTCAAGGGAATAGCCTAACGTGATATTGTCTATCTTGAGAAACGATGCGTCTTTAATATAATAGTCACTCCAGAGAACATGTTCGGATTGAGTAAAGCGGGTTTTCAGGGCACTCTTCGGGATATTGGCCGTGTAGTACCGGGAAGCGTCGAAGGAAGATTCCAGACCGGAATGGGCGGCAGCAATATTATTGTAAACATAATTTCCCAGGCTGGCTCTTGCCGTCAGGCTGAAGTCCCAGTTCCGGTATAAAAGTTTCGAGTAGAAGCCGATAAAAACATCCGGTGCCGGCTTTTTGCAGACATATTTGTCATCTTCCGTGATCGATCCGTCCTGATTCCGGTCCACATATTCACCTTCAATCGGTTTGCCTTCCGGATCATAAACCTGTTCATATACCAAGAAAGAGGAGGTTGGATGACCGACCTGGTGCACCTGGATGGTTGACCCCTTGGCGCCAAGGATGTATCCGAGTGCCACGCCTTTATAGGAAGGATCATCCGTAGCGGTTAATTTCGTGATCTCGTTTTTGTTATAGGTCAGATTGATGCCAATATTCCACGACAAATCTTTTTTTACAAAAGGTTTGGCGTCAATCGCGAATTCTATACCCTTATTTTCAAGACTGCCCACGTTTGTGGTCAGGTAGTTGGAGAGGTTGCTCCCTGCTGCAATCGGGATATTATTCAAAAGATCTGTGGTTTCACGGTAATAAGCGTCGAAGGTCCCCGTGATCCGGTTGTTCAGAAATCCGAGATCCAGGCCGATATTCCAGGTTTCTGTTTCTTCCCATTTGATATCCTTGTCATAGGCATTTGGTCGGAGGGTATAAATAAATTCATCACCAAACTGATACATGTACTGATCGGTGGAATATGAATAAGTGGGGATATAAGCATAATCATTGTTAATATCCTGTTGTCCGGTTTTTCCCCAACTTACCCTCAGTTTGAGATCGGACAGGACATTTTCTGCCCCGCTAAAGAATTTCTCCTCACTGATCCGCCAGGCAAAGGCGGCAGAAGGGAATAAGCCCCAGTGGTCACGGAATCTTGATGAACCATCGTCTCTTAACGTGAACGTAAATAAATACCGTTGCATAAAATTGTAGTTTAAGCGGCCAAAAAAGGAAACCAGGTAATTTTCTGATTTGGATTTTGTGTCCGATATAACTTGCGGATCAGTTTCATCTGTTACAGAAAAGGATGTCGATTCACGGTGAAAGTGCTGCCAGGAGTAGCCAACCATGGCATCAATGCTGCTCTTCAGCGAAGGCAGCTCTTTTGAATAGTTCGTATAAAATTCGATCAGCTCATTTTCCCTTTTGGGCCTTCCGCGGGTATTTCTCCCCAGGCCGTCGTTTGTCTGATCATGGTAGGAATGTTCCGATCCTAACGGATAATACGAACGACTTTTATCTCTTGTCCCGTCGTAAGCGAGGTTCAGATTAACCTTTAGTTCAGGCAGAAAGTGAAATTTATAGTCAACCTGAAAATTGGCAATGATCCGGTTGGATTTATAGATGTTCCTGTATTGATCAACTGCGGCCATCGGGTTCTCTGTGGCATACGGCTGCGGTTCACCGGCCGGTGAACGCCAGGTCCGGTACCCCTGTAATCCTTCGGATGTATCATCATAGACTTCCTGGGTCGGGTCGTAAGCAATGGCATTGCCAATAGCCCCGGCCACGGAGTCGTCGGCCCCCGTACCTCCGATGTAGCCAAGTCTTCGCTTGTTATGCATGGTTTTGATGTGGATTTTCATGTTTAAATGATCATCCAGCAGGGATGGTGACAGGTTAATGCCGGCCGTGTACCTGTCCATCCAGGAATTTTTCAGGGTTCCTTCCCTTTTGGTATATCCCAGGGAAACCCGGTAGGGAACATGGGGGAGGCTTCCTGTTGCACTAAGGTTATGGTCGGTAGAGAAAGGGGTTTGGAATATTTTATCCTGCCAGTCGGTATGGGCATTTCCCAGCAGGCTGTAAGCGGTCGAATTTTCACCCCAGTAATCTTTCATGAAAGTACGGTATTCATCGGCGCTTAGCACGTCAAAATCGTTTACCTGGATGCTTACCGAAGCCGTTGCATCATAATTGAACGCGACCTCTTTACTTTTTTCACCGACCTTGGTGGTAATAATGATAACGCCGTTCGAAGCTCTTGATCCGTAAATAGCTGCAGCCGATGCATCTTTGAGTACCGTGTAGGTTTTGATATCATCCGGGTGAAGCGTACTGAGCGGCCCCATGCCATTCTGGTCAACCGGTACCCCGTCGATAATGACCAACGGATCGTTACTTGCCGACAGGGAAGAACCTCCACGGATACGAATGGTCGCGTTCTCACCGGGAGCTCCTGACGATACAATTTGAATGCCTGCCATTTTGCCCACCAGCAGGTCGGAAGGGGAAGTTACAACACCCCTGTTCAGTTCATCGGCACTGACAGCAGCCACTGAACCCGTGGCATCTTCTTTTTTGACCTGGCCGTAGCCGATGGCCACCACCTCGCCTATGCCGATGGTTTCTTCAGCCAGGGAGATATTCAGTGAGGTTTGTCCGGTATATCTGACTTCCTGCGACTTCATGCCAACAAAGGAGAAAACCAGCGTGGCATCGGCAGGGACATTGGTTAAATGGTAGTTGCCGTCGGCATCGGTGATGGTGCCGGTAGTCGTTCCTTTTACAATGATGGTTACTCCCGGCAGCGGCAACCCCTGGGAATCGGTTACCTTCCCGCTGATGGTGCGTTGGGGTTGTTGTACCCGTTCCGGGCCAGACCCGGAATCCCCGGACAGCAAGCCCGGTATATCTGTGCCCCATGCCAGGGAGCAGGGGCTTACCAGCAGCAAGAACAGAAAAATTCCATAGATTTGGAGTTGTGTTTTTGATTTGTTTTTCATAAGTCAGGCAGATTAAAATTAAGGTATTGATTCAGCGGTTGCTGAAAGGAAAGGCATAACCATGCCGGTAAGCAGAAATTCTGTTTCATACTTTCATAATTTGAGGTTGAGATAAATCAGTTAATAAGTGAATGCATGCCCTATCGTGCGGTTTAGCATTTCAGCTTGCTAAGCTACCCCATGTCTGTTTATTTCATTAATTTTTTATGTTGACTTTTACCATAAATCCGTTGATCTTTACTATCTTTACATGGTTACATTAAATTTCAAATAGAATGATTCCGGAAACAACAGAAAAGATTAATAAAAGGCATATTGGACGTAATATCCAGAAAGTTCGGGTGTATTTAGGCGTAAAGCAGGACGCTTTGGCCACTGATCTTGGGATGAGTCAGCAAGCGGTTTCTAATATAGAACAGCAGGATGACATAGATGACGGATTATTGTCAAAGATTGCCGGTGTACTTGGTGTATCCGCAGAAGTTATTAAGGACTTTGATTTGGAAAAAGCTATTTATAATATTAATAATATCCGGGATAATACTTTTGCGGAAGGTTCCACGTCAATCGCCCAACAATTCAATCCGGTTGACAAAATTGTTGAACTGTACGAACGGTTGCTGCAAAGCGAAAGAGAGAAGATTGAGTTATTAAAGAACAGATAATTATCTAACGAATAAATTAGCCAAACCGTATATTAAATAAAAATTATGGGAACTGTCGATTATACGAATGTAGTTCACATCGGTAGAAAAATAGAAAGAGTACGTCGACTTCGTGGAATGACGCAAACGGATTTGGGTGATATTTTGGGCGTAACGAAGCAGGCTATATCCAAAATGGAACAGACTGAAAAAATTGACGATGAC
>JBFWIL010000230.1:0-4174 GCA_050256015.1 Mangrovibacterium sp.
CTTGTCATTCCCCTTACCGGGCGGCCGCAGGAAGCAGTCTGTAAAATATCCCTGAAAGAAGCCATCGAACAGGCAGTCGGTTACAACAAACAATTAAAGGCCTCCCGGAAAGAGCTTGACATCTACCGGGAAAAGGTAAAGGAAGCAATTTCCGGAGGACTTCCCCAAATTGCGACCGGGGTGAATTACAGCACCAATTTTGGTTATTCCATGAACCTGGGCGGAAACTCCATCTCCATGGAAGACCAGGCCGACTTTACCGCTTCGGTATCCCAGCTGATCTTTGACGGCCAATGGATCGTGGGCATTAAAAGCAGCAAGCTTTCTGAAAAACTGGCCGGTCAGCAACTGGAAATTACGGAACTCGATATAAAAAAGAGTGTCGTTGACAGTTACTTTGTTATCCTGGTCGGAAACCGAAACCTGGAGATCCTCGGCGAAAACCTGCAGAACATGGAAGAAAACCTGAAACACACCCGCTACATGTATGAGGCAGGCACGGTGGAGCTCACCGATGTCAACCAGATCCGGATCAACGTCAGCACGCTGAAAAACAGCCTGCTATCCACAGAACGTTCGGTTGAAGTAAACAAAAAATTGCTGCTTCTGCAGCTAGGCCTGCCCGCCGAAACCCGGCTTGAACTCTCCGATAAACTTGATAGCTTCCTGAAGCTGGGCGATTACATGAAATTAAAAGCAAACCCTTTCACTCTGCAGATCAACCCCGAATACCGGCTGCAGACCATTCAGACGGAGGTGCAGGAAAAAATGGTATCCCTGCAAAAATGGTCTTTTGCGCCCACCATTTCCGGCACATACAGTTATCCGAACAAAATTATGGAACCGGCTTTTAGTATGAGCCCGGAACATGCCGGAAGCATTACCCTGAGCCTTCCGGTATTCACCGGTTTGCAGCGGCGTTCGGCCCTGAACCAGGAAAAATTCCTGCTGGAACAGGCCCAGCTGAATAAAAGTTACCTGGAAGACGAGTTGCAGCTGACCGACAGACAATACCGCTATGAACTGGAAAATGCCCTGGAAAACTACCGGCTGCAAAAGGAAAATATCATCGTTGCCCGGCAGGTGCTCGACAATTACAAACACAAGTACGAGGCAGGAACCATCTCAAGCCTTGACCTGACCACAGCCAACAACAGTTACCTGCAGGCCGAAAGCGATTTCACAGCGGCCTGTCTTACGTTGTTCCAGGCCCGGACCCAGATGGAACGGCTCCATAACCTGTTACCCTATTAAAAAACATCCTGTAAAACATTCGACAGATGAACAGAAAATTGATCGTAATCGCCACGGCTACAGTCCTGTTTCTGGGCTGTACCTCCAAAAGGGATAAAATCACGCAGGAAGAGGAAGTGATCCCCGTGAATGTTCTGAATATTAAGAAAGAACGGGTGGCCCAAACCCTGGATTATACAGCCAGTCTGGAAGCCGACGAAAAAGTATACTACGCCCCGGCTGCAACCGGCCGCATAGAAAAGATCCATGTGGAAGTGGGCGACCGCATCCGGAAAGGACAACTGCTGGTGGAAATGGACCAGACTGAACTAAGGCAGGCCGAAGTCCAGTTGAAAAATCTGGAAACCGAATACCAGCGGGCCGTTCAGCTGAATGAAACAGGCAGCATTTCGAAACAGAACTACGATGCAGCTGCGACCAATTACGAGGTGGCCCTGACCAATATCGAATTTCTTAAAGAAAACACCAAAATGCTGGCTCCCTTTGACGGTCTTGTCACTGGAAAATACTTTGAAGACAAAGAACTTTATACGGGGACGGCTGTTGGCGGAGCCGAAAAGCCGTCCATCATTGCCATTGAAAAGATCAATCCCCTCAAGGCCTATGTAAACCTGGCCGAAAGCTATTACCTCTCTGTCAGTAAAGGTACTGCGGTCAGCCTGAAAAGCAAACTGTACCCCCAAAGGGAATTCAGGGGCACGGTAAAAACGGTGTATCCCACCATTGACCCCGCCTCCCGGACCTTTCAGGTGGAAGTGCAGTTGCCCAATCCCGATTATGCCCTGCGACCGGGTATGTATGGTACAATCCGGTTCTTTATCGGAGAAACGGAAACCATCCTGGTTCCGGCCATGGCCGTATTGAAATTGCAGGGATCGAACGAACGCTATGTTTTTTTGTACGAAAACGGGAAAGCAAGGCGGGTGACGGTAACCGTCGGCCGAAGATTTGACGATAAGCTGGAGATTATCAGCGAGGCAATCCGGGAAGGAGCAGAAATGGTGGTTACCGGACAAGGCAGGTTAATCGACGGAACGGAAATAACCAAAAAAGATTAATACAATATGAGCATATACAATACGGCGGTAAACAAGCCCATATCAACCCTGATGGTTTTTCTGGCCGTGCTGGTCATGGGGGTATTTTCCTACATTCAGCTTCCGGTGGACCTTTATCCGCAGATGGATCCGCCTTACATCACGGTTATGGCCACTTACTCCGGAGCCAACGCCTCAGACATTGAGGAAAACGTCACCAAAATACTGGAAGACCAGCTGAACTCTGTGGATGAACTCAAAGAAATGACCTCCATTTCTTACGACAATCTGGGTATCGTATCCCTGGAATTTGAATGGGAAGCCAATCTGGACGAAGCTTCCAACGATGTACGCGATGCGGTGGACAAAGCCATGCAGTACCTTCCCGATGATTTAGACCGGCCCACCATCATGCGCTTCAGCACTTCCATGATGCCGATTCTGATCTATGCCGTGACGGCAAAAGAATCCTATGCCGGGGCAGACAAGATCCTGGATGAGAAACTTGTTACCCGGCTGAACCGGGTAGACGGCATCGCCTCGGTTGTGCTCTCGGGTGCCCCCAAACGGGTAATCTATGTAGACCTCGACCCGAACAAGCTGGATGCCTATAACCTCAGCCTGGAGCAGATCGGAAATACCATTCTGGCGGAAAATCAGGATGTAAGTTCCGGAAACATAAAAATGGGTCTGGAAGATTATGCCCTGCGCGTGGAAGGGGAGTTTGAGGAAAGCGAACAAATTAAAAACATTGTGCTCGGCAGCCAGAATGACCGCATTGTTTACCTGCACGATGTGGCAGCTGTGCGCGATACCCTGAAAGACATCACCTTGGAACAGCTGATCAACCGCAGCCAGGGCATGGTACTGCTGGTCACCAAACAGACCGATGCAAATGCCGTGAAAATAGCCAGGGAAGTCCGCCAGGTAATGGACGAAGTGCTGCCCGAATTGCCTGCTGACATTCAGTTTGAGCTGATTTCAGACAACTCGGATTTCATAGTCAAATCGGTCAACAATCTCCAAAGTACACTGATGTATGCCCTGATCTTTGTGATCCTGGTGGTCTTCATCTTCCTGGGACGCTGGCGGGCAACCTTTATCATTGCACTGACCATTCCGATCTCTCTGATTGTCGCCTTTATCTACCTTTACATTACCGACGAATCCCTGAATGTTATCTCACTCAGCTCGCTTTCGGTTGCTATCGGAATGGTGGTCGACGATGCCATTGTCGTGCTGGAAAACATTACCAAGCACGTAGACCGGGGAAGCCGCCCAAGGGAAGCCGCAAAATACGGGACCAATGAAGTCTGGTTGTCTGTAATCGTCACCACCCTGGTAACCGTAGCCGTGTTCTTCCCGCTGACCCTGGTGGGCGGCATGACCGGGGTACTCTTTAAACAATTGGGATGGATCGTCTCAATCACGGTTTGCACCTCCACGGTAACTGCAATCTCGCTTACCCCCATGCTTTCCTCCCAGCTGTTGAAAGTACAGGAAAAGGTAAGCAGGAAAAAGCACGGATTCAGTTTTTACGAATTTATCACCCGCCGGCTGGAATACCTCGATCAGATCTATGAACACCTGGTTCGCTGGGCCCTGATCCACAAAACCATACTGATAATAAGCATGTTAATCATCTTTCTGGGTTCATGCAGCCTGATGCGCCTGGTCGATACCGACTTCATTCCGCAAAACGACGAGGGAACCATGCAGGTTTATGCCAAAATGCAAACCGGCCAGCGTGTTGAAGAAACCAAGCGTATTGCCCTGGAAATTGATTCGGTGATTCGGGCCAGGGTTCCGGAGATTACCATCACCAACCTCTCATACGGGAGCGAGGAAGAGGCTTCTTTTGCCTCCCTGATGAATTCCACGGG